>NZ_CABSQO010000011.1:0-105044 GCF_902479755.1 uncultured Tissierella sp.
ATCATATATTAATATTTTTAAATTATTTCCGATTTTGTTTTAACCAATGTCTAAAATTTACCAGATGGGCTATTAAAAACGAGGCTGTATTTTGAGATTTAAGAAACTTTTCAGAGGATGTCCATATAATAGGTATGATTAACAAGTATAACTTAAATTTGAGCCTATAGTGCTTTTCAATGGATTATTGAAATTATATAGTAAAAGGTTCTTAAATATTGTTGTTGAAGAGCTAATTATATTTAGTTATCATATTATTATGAAAACATTTACAAATAAAATTATGTAAAAAAAGTATCGATTATTTGGTAGTAATGTATTTTTTAGGTTGTCATCGAGTAGAGTATGAATTTTTAGAACTATTAGTAAGACCAAGGGATATAACCAAATGGATATTATGTATCAATTAAAGTTATATGATGCTATAACAATTGGGCATTATCTTTAGTATTTTAAAAGTTATATTTTTTACGTAATAGATGCGAATACTATGATGAAAATGGTTTTGAAATAAGATTTTCAGCAAAATTTATTTTACTAAAAAGAAAGTATATTTTACTAAAAAGAGTTAAATGGAAGAATTATTTACACAGATATATTTAAAGGGATATGTTAATTTATCTCAATAGAACTGTCGTTAGCAATTAATCATATAAAATATTATTGAATAATAAGTCTAGAAAACATAAAAAATCAAAAATTAAAAAAATAAATCAATAAATGTTCCACGTGGAACATTTATTGATTTAAAAGATTTACTCTAATAAATCTTTCTTAAATTTTTCATAATCTTTTAATAGTGCTACTTTCTTCTTATCATTTACTATAAAGGTAGGTACACTATCTATTTCGTATACAGATGCTAAATATTTAGCTTCTTTCATCTTTTCATCAAAGCTGCCATTGTCAATACAATTATTCATTTCTACTATATTTAGTCCAGCTACTAATCCTATTTCATTAATTATTATAGGTTCTCCAACATTTTTACCATATTCAAAAATTGTTTTAAAAGCTTCTTTAGCAAACTCGTAATACTTGCCTTCTTCATGTGCATAAAGAGCTGCCTTATGCAATCTATGGGTGTTAAATTTTTTAATTTTACTATTATATATTAATCCATATTCTGAACCAAGTCTTTCAATTCTTCTGTAGCTCATATCTATTTGCTCTTGAGGAATATGATTAGTTAAATAAACTCCCTCTAAGGACAAGTCGGGATCTAATTCATAGGGTAACCATTCAATATTTATGTCAGGGGTTTCTTGTATCAGCTTATTAGCTATTGAAAATCCTATATAGCAGAAGGGGCAAGCAAAGTCCGAAAATACCTTTATATTAGTCATTGGATCACTCCTTATTTATATTTATTTATACTTAAATTAGATATACCCAAGAAGTAATATAACTAACAATTTAAAATCAATACAATAATCCTTATTATCAAATTACATTATCATTACAAATTACTTAATAATCACTAAACTAAATTTATTTATGATATGATTAAGATAGATTAGCTTAGCATAAAATGAGGTGAAGAAAATGAAGGATAATAAAAGCAATTTTTTTATAGCTTTTATTATAATATATATATTGTTCGGATTCTTTCCAGGTGTAAAGATAGACTATGTTTCGCCTATTAAATTTCTGATGTTTAGACCAATAGACTATTTAATAAGAAACTTCTTTCATCTTTGGAAGATTAAATCAATTGTTTCAATAGGAGCTGTTTTTATAAGTTATATAATTAAGGAGCAGAAAATTAAAAAGTATAATAGGGGAGATAGGTGAGCTAAATGAGCTTAAGACCTATCGAAAGATCAAAACCTAGATTAATAGCAGGAAAATGTTATTTTACTTCTAAAAGGTATCTTTATTGGATATTTGGAGGAGTGAAGTTTTATGATGTATGGTTCATTTTTAGAAGAAGGGAGATATAATAATTAATGTTCCATGTGGAACATTAATAAGCTATTTGTTATTATCTTAAAGGAAATTAATATTTATAAAGGAGTGAGAAAATTGATTCAGTATAAAACATACTCTTCAAATTTAAAATACTTAGAAATAGGACAAGGCTTCTTTGATGGATGGCCAAATCCACCTAGTGTAGAAAAACATAGAGAAATTTTAGAAGGTAGTTATAAATCTATAGTTGCTATAGATGAAAATAATATGATAATTGGTTTTATAAATGCTATTAGTGATGGAGTTTTATCTGCATATATTCCTCTTCTAGAGGTGTTGCCTCAATATAAGAATCAAGGTATAGGAACTGAATTAGTTAAAAGGATGTTAGAGGAACTAAATGATTTTTATATGATAGATTTACTATGCGATGAAGACTTACAATCATTTTATAAAAAACAAGGAATGTTTAAAGCTCAAGGAATGATGATTAGAAATTATAAATGTCAATCAGGTAAAGAAATAGAATAAATAGATACTTCTATAATCTATAATAAAGTCCTCATTTGTTTTTTATTTTTAAAAAGGATTTGACCTTAATGGATTTCAAAAAAAGGATTTAACTTTTTAATAGAAGATCTTTTATATTTACTATGATATTAAATTTTAATTAGAAAATTATTTATGCAATGAGGTGCTAATATGATAACAAAACGGGAATTTAGAAAGTTAGGTCTCTCTGATTTAGATATTGTATTACAAATGGAAAAGGATTTTAGAAATGGATTTATTGATGGGGAAAATGCAAGACAATTTCTTTTAAATCCAAACAATTGGATTTTTGCGTGTGTTCAAGAAGGAAAAATAATTGGATTTGCATATGGATATGAGCTTAATCGACTTGATAGCAAAGGAAATATGCTATACATTCATGAAGTAGGCGTGCTCCCGGAGTATCAGAGGCAAGGCATTGGATTTCAGATGCTTACCGATATAAAGAATTTATGTAAGCTGATGGGTATTTGTAGATTTTTTTTATTTACACAAAAAAACAATACTGGTGCCTGTGCATTGTATGAAAAATCTGGTGGTGAAAAAACAAGTGATGGAAAGGATAATGACGTAACATATTTCTTCAATAAGTTTGACTAGTTTTATTCTGAGGAGTGATATAATTGAAAAAAGTAAATGTTGTGTATTGCCTAATATACAATGAAGAAAGTAAACAGATACTTATGGTATATAATTGTGATAGTGATAGTTGGTCTATGCCTGGAGGTGCAGTAGAAAAAGATGAGACTTTAGAACAGGCTGTTATTAGGGAGGTACGTGAGGAAACAGGTCTTTTAGTAAAGATCAAAGATGTAGCTGCTGTAAACGAATGTTTTTTTGAAGAGGAAGATGAACATGTCGTTTTTATCACATTTAGAGGGGAAATTATTGGAGGAAATATTTCAATTGAAAATCCTCAAGAAATTTCTGAAATAGTTTGGGTAGATATTTGGAAAGCAGATGAGTTAATGCCGTACTATAAATTTGGTATTGAAGAACTAATTCATAAATCTGCTACATATTTCTATGAAAATTAGTTTTGCTATTCCTTTAATGTTCCACGTGGAACATTAAAGATTTCTTTCAAATATTAACATAATCTGATATCATATAAGTAATAAGATGAAACACAGGGTGGTGGTTTTTTGGGCAAAATTATATCCATATTCAATCAAAAAGGTGGTGTTGGAAAGACTACAACCACCATAAATTTAAGTGCAGGATTAGGAAGGTTAGGAAAGAAAGTTCTTTTGATTGATATTGATCCTCAAGGTAATTCAACCTCCGGACTAGGAGTGGAGAAAAATGATGGATATCCTATTATCTATGATGTATTGGTAAATAAAGTGGATTTGAAGGATGCTATTAGAGAAACTTCAGCAGAGGGTGTAAGCATAATTGGATCAAATAATGAATTAGCAGGCTTAGAAATAGAATTAGCTAGAGAAGGAAATTGGGAAAAGATACTAATAAGCAAATTAGAAAATGTTAAAGATAAATACGACTATATTTTCATAGATTGTCCTCCATCCTTAGGAATACTTTCTGTAATAGGATTAGTTGCTTCTGACAGTGTAATCATACCTATTCAGTGTGAGTACTATGCATTAGAAGGTGTAAGCCAATTATTTGAAACAATAAAACTTGTAAAGAAAGGATTGAATCCTAACCTAGAAATTGAAGGAGTTGTTCTTAGCATGTTTGATGGTAGGACAAACTTATCCATACAAGTAGTAGATGAAGTAAAAAGTTTTTTTAAAGGAAAGGTTTACGTAAGTCTTATTCCTAGAAATGTAAGATTAGCTGAAGCACCAAGCTATGGATTATCAATTATGGATTATGATTCTAAATCAAAGGGTGCAGAGGCATATATGGAGTTAGCTGAAGAGTTTTTAGAATTAGTTGAGGAGTGATAATATGAGTGTAAAAAAAAGAGGGTTGGGTAAAGGATTATCTGCTTTAATTTCTGAAGAAATAACAGTTGATGAAGGCAAACCGTCAAATGAGTTCGTTGAAAACATAGATATAAAATTGATTATACCTAACGAGAACCAACCGAGACAAGAATTCCACGAAGATGCACTATCAGATTTAACTAATTCCATAAAAATACATGGACTAATACAACCAATTATAGTTAGGAAGGTAAAAAATAAATATGAAATAATAGCAGGGGAGAGACGTCTAAGAGCCTGTAAGGCGTCTGGACTAGAGGAAGTTCCTTGTATTATAAAAGATGTAAATACAGAGATGTCAGCAAAATTTGCTTTGATTGAAAATATTCAAAGAGAAGATCTAAATCCTATAGAAGAAGCTTTAGCATATAAGAAATTAATGAAAGATTATAATCTGACTCAAGAAGAATTAGCAAATGAGGTAGGAAAATCTAGATCATATATAGCAAATACAGTTAGACTTTTAAATTTAGAAGATGAAATTATAGACTATATAGCTAAAGGAGAGTTAACATCTGGTCACGGTAAAGTTCTATTAGGTATTAAAGATAAACAACAACAATTATTGGCTGCAAAAAAAATAATAGATAATAATTTAAATGTCAGACAGACAGAGGAAATGACTAACAAAAAAACTATAGCAACTAAAAGTACCAATAGTAAAGAAAATAGAGATCCTCATATAATGGATTTAGAAGAAAATTTAATGAGAACATTAGGCACAAAGGTTAATTTGATACAAGGAAATAAAAAAGGAAAAATTGAAATAGAATATTATGGATATGAAGATTTGGAGAGAATCATAGAAGTTTTAACTAAGTAAGCATATATTTTATTTAGAAAGATTGAAAGGAGAAATATATGGAATTAAATATATATCAAGTAGATGCTTTTTCTGATAAGGCTTTTGGAGGAAATCCAGCTGGAGTAGTTTTAGATGCTAAGTATCTAACCGAGGATATAATGCAAAATATTGCCAAGGAAATGAACTTATCTGAGACTGCATTTGTCACTTCAAGGGAGGATGATTTATTTACAGTAAGATTTTTCACGACCGTTTGTGAAGTAGATTTATGTGGACATGCTACAATTGCAACATTTTATACTTTAGCAAAAATGGGATATATTACGTCCATTGCTGATGGTGTAAAAACGGTTTATCAAGATACAAAAGCAGGTAAACTGTCTGTTGATATAATATTCAAAAATGGTAAAGTAGATAAAATATTTATGGAACAAGCTACTCCTAAGAAAATTGGTTCAATTAGTGATATATCTCCTTTAATTGAATCTATGGGGATTAATATAAATGAAGTTGGGGTATCAGATGATATAATATATCCAGAAATAATCTCTACGGGTCTCCCAGATATTATATTACCTATAAAGAAAAAGGAAGTATTAGATAAATTAGATATTGATATGAAAACTTTAGCAAAGATTTCTCAAGATTTAGGTGTAACTGGTGTACATGCATTTCATTTACCAGAAATAAATTCAAGCGTTGTATATACGAGAAATTTTGCTCCTTTAGTAGGGATTGATGAGGAAGCTGCTACAGGAACATCAAATGGTGCTTTAATTTATTTTTTAAAGAAAAACAATTTAATTGAAGATAATAATATAATATCTTATCAAGGTCAATCTATGAATAGACCTAGTACTATTTACTGTGAAATTATAGAAAAGAATGAGAAGTCAGTGGTTAAAATTGGAGGAAATGCTAAAATAGTCATAAATGGAGTGATCTCCATATGATATAAAAATCAGCCTATAAATGTTGATTTAGATTATTGGCTTATGGCTTTTTGATTACATTAAAATTGAAAAGCCATTTGATTTTATAAAAATTCATATCTTAAAACTCCAAAACCTGTTAAACCGAGCATAAGATAAAAAACATAATTTCATATTTAGACAACTCATTCGTCAGGGATTATATTTTTTAAAATAATACAGGGAAATAAATAATATCTATACGTTTTATCCAAGTAATTGGTTATTCCAGGGTTTTTTTAAATATCTCTTCTAGTAATTTAATAGGAATTGGTTGATTATGAAAAATTTGCAACATACCTTTAGGAGTTATTTTATATTCAGAAAGTTCTTCTTTATAAAAAGGTACAGCATTTGCTTCAATATTGATATGATCTTTAAATGGTATAATGCGAATAAATCTATCTTCAACATAATATGAAGGCAGCTTAGCCCACAATTTTTCATCTATTTTTTTAGATGTACTGCCAAAGATAAGTTCATGTATTGAATAGAATCTTTGAACTGTTTGATTGTCAAACTTATCTAAATAACTAGATATATCATTATTCATTTAAATCCCTCGCTAATTATATAAATTTTATGGATAGCTATTAGTTATGTATATTATCCCAATAATGTTAATTGTAGCATATTTTAAGGGAAAATTAAATTCTAAATAAAAAACTATTGGTATATAGAAATGTTGACAATTTGAATCAACCAAAAAATGGTTGTTTTTTTATTCAAAAAAGTGGATTATTTATATATAAAATAGGCAATATAAAACAGAGGAATTAGAATAAGGTACAATGTTTGAAGAAAAATTAACAAAATATAGTTTACAAAACTATAGAGAAATGATATATTAAGAACTGTGTCATAAAAATTTATTATACTAGAAGAGGAGGAAGGTTTTAATGCAAGAGTTTGTTACCTTAATAAACGAATTTTTGTGGGAAAAGTTTTTAATTTATGCTTTGTTGTTTATAGGAATTTATTATACTTTTAGACTAGGAGTCCCACAAATCAGTAAAGTTGGAGCAGGATTTAAGCAGGCTTTTGGAGGAATATTTAAAAAGGACAAAAAAGCTGATGCAGATGGAATGACATCTTTCCAAGCTTTGGCTACTGCAGTAGCGGCACAGGTAGGTACAGGTAACCTAGCAGGTGTAGCAACAGCTATAGCGGCAGGCGGTCCAGGAGCTATTTTCTGGATGTGGGTATCTGCAATACTAGGTATGGCTACTAATTTTGGAGAGGCCGTACTTGCGCAAAAATATGCAGATAGATCTGGCGATGAAGTTACAGGAGGTCCAGCTTATTATCTATCAAAAGGTGTAAAAAGTAAATTTTTGGCAGGATTTTTTGCTGTTACTATAATAATAGCATTAGGATTTGTTGGTAATATGGTTCAATCAAACTCAATAGCAACTGCTGTTAATGCAGCATTTGGATTTAATAAGGTTATTATAGGAGTTGCAACTGCAATATTTGTAGCTCTTATACTAATAGGTGGTATGAGTAGAATTGCTAGCTTTGCAGAGTTAGTAGTACCATTTATGGCTCTACTTTATATCATAGGTAGTTTTGTAATAATATTTAAAAATCCTTCTGCAATAGGGCCAGCATTTAAAAGTATATTTACAGGTGCATTCACTACTCAGGCAGCAGTAGGTGGAGCTTTAGGGGTTACAATGAAGCAGGCTGTTAGATTTGGTATTGCAAGAGGATTATTCTCCAATGAGGCTGGTATGGGTTCAACACCACATGCCCATGCAGTTGCAAAGGTAGATCATCCAGCACAACAAGGTATGGTTGCCATGGTTGGAGTTATAATAGATACATTAGTTATATGTACAGTTACAGCATTAATCAACTTAGTTACAGGAGCTAATACTCTAGGCCTTACAGGTATAGAAATGACTCAAAAGGCATTTCAACTAGGCCTTGGTAGTTTTGGATTAGTATTTATAGCTATTAGTTTATTCTTCTTTGCATTTACTACTATAATAGGATGGTATTTCTTTGGAGAAGCAAATATCAAATACTTATTTGGGCCTAAGGCTGTAAATGTTTATAGAATTTTAGTACTTGGCTTTATCATTCTAGGTTCATTTATGAAAGTTGATTTAGTATGGGATTTGGCAGATACGTTTAATGGTCTGATGGTTATTCCTAACTTAATAGGTCTTTTAATATTAGCACCACAAGCATCTGCTATATTAAAGGATTATGATACTACATTTATAAAGCAACAAAGATAAGAATAAATAAGATAATTATATAATAAATAAAGATTATGAAAAGGGAACAATTGATGTTCCCTTTTTTCAACATTTATAGTAAAATACAACTAGGAGGTGCATGTAAATGTTTATAGACAAAAGCCTAAAGGAATACATAGCTGCTACAGCTAGTGGAGAGCCTACACCAGGAGGTGGAAGCGTTGCAGCTTTGGTAGGTAGCCTCGGAGGAGCACTTACTAATATGGTTAACAATTTGACAGTTGGTAAAAAAGCGTATGAAGAGCTTTCAGATGAGATTAAGTCAGAAATAGCTCAAAATTCAAAAGAAGTTGAAAAACTTGTTGAAGAATTGAGTAGTATTGTAGACGAGGATACAAAAGCCTTTGATAAGGTAATGGAAGCTTTCAAACTTCCAAAAGAAACTGATGAGGAAAAAGCAGCAAGAACAAAAGCAATACAAGAAGGATATAAGATAGCTTTAGAGGTTCCTCTAAGATGTGCTGAAAAATGCTTGAGAATATTAGAGCTACAAGAAGTTTTTGCTAATTACGGAAATGTAAATGCTATTACAGATGTTGGGGTAGGTACATTATTAGCTTATTCAGGATTAGAAGGAGCCCTGTTTAATGTAACTATTAACCTAGGCAGCATTAAAGATGAAGAATTCAAGAAAGAGATTTCAGCTAAGGTGAATAATCTTCTAAATGAAGGAAAGAAATTAAAAGAAAAATTATTGGATATAGTATACAAAAGATTAGGATAAGAGAAGGAAAACCTTCTCTTTTTCTTTATGTAATAATAAAAATAATGTAGTATAATAGTAGTATAAGTAGAAAAGTCTTCATTATTAAAAGCTTAGGGGGGAACAGAATGTTTAAGGAACAACTTAAGGATATCATAATTAAGGCTAAGGGTGCTAAAAATTCGGAACTGGTACTTAAAAATGCAAATATAATAAATGTTTTCAGCGGTGAAATAATTAAAGGTGATGTAGCTATTGATAATGGAAGGATAGTAGGAATAGGAGAATATAAAGGTGAGAATGAAATAGATTTAGAAGGTAAGTATTTGTCTCCTGGATTTATAGATAGTCATGTTCATATAGAATCATCTATGTCATCTCCTTCTCAATTTGCTAAAGTAATAGTGCCTAGAGGAGTAACTACAATTATAGCTGACCCGCATGAAATAGCAAATGTTAAAGGTATAGAAGGGATAAAATATATAATTGAGGATAGTAAAAATGTTCCATTAGATGTTCAAGTAATGTTACCTAGTTGTGTACCTTCTACAAATTTTGAAAATGCAGGTGCTATATTAGAAGCTAAAGAGCTAAGAGATTTAATAGATGAAGATAATGTAATTGGATTAGGTGAAATGATGAATTATCCTGGAGTTATATCTGCAGATGATAATGTATTAGATAAATTAGTTTTGTTTAATGATATGATAATAGACGGTCATGGACCTATGATCAGTAACAAAGATTTAAATGCATATGTGGCTGCAGGAATAAAAACAGAGCATGAATGCTCTACTATAGAGGAAGTAATAGATCGCATTAGGCTTGGTATGTATGTCCTTCTTAGAGAAGGCTCGGCAGCAAGAGACTTAAGAAACATAGTCCATGGAGTAAATAAAGATAACTTGAGACGATTTTTGCTTTGTACTGATGATAAGCATCCTGATGATTTAATTAATGAAGGTAGTATAGATTTTAATATTAAGCTGGCAATAAAGTCCGGCATTAATCCAGTAGATGCTGTTAGAATGGCTACATTAAATCCATCGGAATGTTATGGACTAAAAGATAAGGGAGCCATAGCACCAGGATATACGGCAGATTTAGTAGTAATAGATAATTTAGATGATTTAAATATATTAAAGGTATTTAAAAGTGGAAAATTAGTAGCTGAGAACAATAGGGCTTTGTTCGATTCTGCAATATATTTGCCAGAAAATATGACTGAATCTGTAAAGATAAAAGATATAATGATAGAAGATATCCAAATTCCTATGAAAACAAATAAGGCCAATATAATAGGTGTAATAGAAGATAGTTTAGTTACCGACAGAGTAGTAAAAAAAGTAAATATAGTAGATGGATATTTTGATTTTTCTAATGATGATATATTGAAACTTGTAGTAATTGAAAGGCATTTAGCTACAGGTAATATAGGAGTAGGACTTATTGAAAATTTTAATTTAAAAAATGGTGCTATAGGTTCAACAGTAGGTCATGATTCACATAATATAATAATCATAGGAGATAATGATGAAGATATTTTAATAGCTATTGAAGAAATAAAAAGGATTGGTGGAGGACTTACACTTGTATCTGAAGGAAAAGTATTAAAAAGCTTGCCTCTAGAGATTGGTGGTATAATGACATCTAAACCTATCGAGGAAACAAATTCTACTTTAAAAGAAATGATGAAGATATCCTATGAGGAATTGAAGGTAAATAAAAATATAGATCCTTTCATGACCTTAGCATTTATGGCTCTACCAGTAATACCCAAATTAAAGCTTACAGATATGGGGTTATTTGATGTGGAAAAATTTGATTTTATTGAAGCTTATAATGAGGATTAATATAAAATGATGATTAGAAAATGGGAGTGATTTTATGGTATATTTCGATAATGCAGCAACATCTTATCCAAAGCCAAAGATAGTCTATGATACTATAATGGAAGTTATGATAGACTATGGCGCTAATCCAGGAAGGTCAGGCCATAAAAAAGCATTAAAAGCAAGTAGGGGAATATTTGATACTAGGACTCAAATTAGTAAACTCTTTAATATAAAAAATCCTATGGATGTAATATTTACATTTAATTGTACAGAAAGTTTAAATATGGCTATAAAAGGAGCCTTAAAACCAGGTGATCATGTGATCACTACCTCTATGGAACATAATTCTGTTTTAAGACCTATCACCTTTTTAGGAAAATTAGGGATTACAAATACCATAGTACAGGGAGATTCTAAGGGGAGAATCAATCCAAAACATATTGAAGAGAGCATAAGACCAGAAACTAAAATGATTGTAACTACTCATATCTCAAATTTGACAGGAAATATAATGGATATTGAAACTATTGGAAAGATTGCAAAAAAACATGGAATAATTTATCTAGTAGATGGTGCCCAATCAGCTGGAGTTTATGATATTGATGTTGAAAAGATGAATATAGACCTTCTTGCCTTCCCAGGTCATAAAGGATTATTAGGACCCCAAGGTACTGGTGGGCTTTATATTAGAGATGGTATAGAATTAGCTGAAATTTTTCAAGGCGGTACAGGTAGTATTTCCCATTCATTGGATCAACCTGATGTAGTTCCAGATAAATTTGAATCTGGTACACCAAATGCTCCTGGTATAATAGGACTTGGTGCTGGTATTAAATATATATTTGAAGAAGGTATAGAAAACATTAGAAACAAAGAGGAAAGTCTTACAAAGCATTTTATTGAAGAAGCATCAAAAATAGATGGAATTAAGCTTTACGGATGTCTAGAACCTGGTTATCATGCACCAGTCGTTGCTTTAAACATAGGAGATGCAGACTCATCTGAAGTAAGTTATATTTTAGATGAAGAATATGATATTGCAGTAAGACCAGGACTGCATTGTGCTCCTTTAGCACATAAGACTATAGGAACTTTTGAGCAAGGAGTAGTTAGATTTAGCTTTGGATATGAAAATACCCATGAAGAAATAGAATTTGCTATTAAAGCGTTAAGGGAAATAGCCAAGGAAGTATAGAGAGGAGAAGTTATATGGTTCAGCTAAGAGATTTTGTGGCATCGTACAATATAGAGATTATGATAGGACTTATTGCAGCATTACTTGTATTATTAGTATTATATCTAATAGCTGAGATAAGAATATCAAAGATAAAAAAGAAATATAATGAGTTTACTAGAGGTGTAAAGGGTGTAAATGTAGAAGAACTTCTAATAAAAACTGGTGAAGAATTGAAAGATATTCGTGTAGATATGAATAATATAGAAGAAAACATGAAAAATATTGAAACAAAGCTAGCCTTTGCTATTCAAAAGGTTGGCTTTGTAAGGTATAATGCCTTTGGTGATATGGGGTCAGATTTAAGTTTTTCTATTGCATTATTGGACAAGTTCCAAAATGGCTTTGTTCTCACCAGTATTTATGGCAGAGAACATACTACTAGCTATGCAAAACCAATTAAGTTTGGCAAATCTATATATCCATTATCTGTAGAGGAAATGCAAGCCATAGATAGAGCAGTAATGGGTGAATATAATGAAAAGACTCTTTAATAGGGGGATAATTGCAGATGAGTAAAATTCTTTTTATTATAAATCCTGTTGCTGGTGGAGGAAAGGCTAAGGGACTGATTCCATTAATTAAGGAGATAATGAATAAGCATAAAAAAGATTATGAAATAAAGTTAACTACAAGACCTAAAGAGGCTATCAATATTGCAGAAGACAGTGTAGAGAATTATGAAATAACAGTTGCAGTAGGTGGAGATGGAACTGTAAATGAAGTGGCTAGGGGATTAATTAACACAGGTAAAGGTACCCTAGGTATTGTCCCCGGAGGTACAGGAAACGATATGGCAAAAAGTTTAGGTATATCAACAGAGCCCGTTAAGGCATTAGAAACTTTATGTAGGGGACTAAAAAAAGATATAGATATCGGGTGTGTTAATGATTCTAATTTTTTAAATATAGCTAGCGTTGGGTTTGATGCAGAAGTTGTAATAAATAATCAAAGTATAAAGACGGTAATAAAGAGTGGAATATCTTATGCTGTCAGCGTTATATATACATTATTAAGTTTCAAAAAAAAGAAAGTGAAAATAACTATAGACGATAATGTTATGGAAGAAAAGATAATATTGTTGGCAGTTGGCAATGGGAAATATTATGGTGGTGGAATGAAAATTTTACCTATGGCAAAAGTTGATGATGAATACTTAGATATATGTATAGTTTCGAATATTAATAAATTAAAGCTACTATTTTTATTTCCTACTATTTTTAAAGGGAATCATATTAAATATAAGAAGTATGTTAAAATGTATAAGGGAAAAACTATTAAGGTAGAGACAAGAGATAAAATATATATAAATATAGACGGAGAAATAGCTCCAGATATGAAAGAGATCGTGTTTTCTATGGAAGATAAAAAATTAAATGTATTATGTGAAGAAAAGTAGCCGAAGGCTACTTTTCTAATATATAACTTTCATCCTTATCACTATATAATCTAGAAAGTGATAAATAAATACTTTTTGATATAATATCAGCCATATTCATTACTAAAGATAATCGAGTATTTTGTAATACCATAAATTCCATCATTCCACCAATATTTACAATTCCAGTAATTGCTATATCTCCTACGGCAGGCAATACTTTATTGACACCAGCTCCTGGTCTTAAAGGAGAGTTTTTAATCGATAAATAGCCTATACGATCTTGCTTACCGAGAGAAGAATCTACAGCAATTATAAAAGGGTTTCTATGGTTTTCATTTATCTTATCAAGACTTTCCTCCAGATTTTGAGCATGAATAGGATATTCTAAAGTACCTATTAGACTCACATCTTTAAAGTTTTTTATTATTGGGGATAGTTTATGCCCCACTAGGGGACCTAGAGCATCTCCTGTAGATCTATCCGTTCCAATACAAAGTATGACTAAGTCTCTGTTTCTTTCATGTTCTTCGGACAAATACTTGAAAACTAGATTTGAAAATCTAGATAAAGCAAAAGGCGAAGATGAGTCTATGTAGTTATTTTTTATAAATATGTTCATTATACCCTCCTATTTCTCTTATTATTTATTTGTATTAAAGATAAAAGGATATTAGAAGTATTACCTTAAAATAAATATAAATACTTTTACTGATAAGAATAAAAAAATATTAAGAAATTTTAATATTTTTAATATGATTTTTATAACATAATAAATGATATAGAAATACGTTGAAATGACTAGAATATTAGTAGATGTATAAACTATGGCAAATAGAATATAATAAGACTAATTAGACATGCTAGAGAGTTGAAAAAAAAATAATCTGTGATATAATTGTTACAGAATGATTACAAACAGATTACAAATGTGATTTAGATAGTCTTGGACTAGGAGGGTACAATATGGAAAATCCCAATCATATAAGAATGAGTTTAGAGTATATAAGAAAAAAAATAAATAAAATTATTGATTGCGGTAAGAAAATTCAAATTAAAAATATAAATTTTAAAAGCATACATATGAAAATGGTTCTAACTGGATTAATGATTATATCTATAATAGCTTTAAGTATTACAGGATATAAAGCTAGTCAAATTAGATTGAAAGCATTCGATGTTTATCTTGGTGAGGATAAAGTAGGTACTATTAGGCAACAAGAAGAAGTTTTATCTATAATGGATAATCTAGAAAAAGAATTAGCAGGTACATATAATATAGATATAGTTTTAGATAAGGATGTTAAATTTCAGGAAGTAAAAGCTAAAGACGATCTAATAACATCTAGTGATGAATTGAAAAAAGAAATTAAGTCAAAGATTAGTTTTTTAGTATATGGATATGTACTTAAAGTCAATGATATGGAAGTAGGGGCATTAAAGACTAAAGAAGAAATTGAAGATATAATTAATAGAATAAAGCAGCCTTATGAAGAGAGTAACAAAGAAGATACTAATATAAAAGAAATAAAGATAGTTGAAAATGTAGAAATAGCTAAAAAAGAGATGCCATTGTACAAAATCGGCAATGTAGAAGATTTATACAATTATTTATTGACAAGTTCAGAGGAGATAAAAACTCATACAGTTGAAGTAGGAGAAAGTTTTTGGACTATAGCAAAGATATATAACTTATCTGTTGATGACTTAATATCTGCTAATCCAGATAAGAATCCAGAGAAGATACAAATAGGTGATGAGGTAAAATTAGTTGTACCAAAACCTGTTCTTACAGTAGCTACAGTGGCAGAAGTAGAGTATACTGAAAAAATAAAGTATGAAACAGAATTTGAATATAATGATAAGATGTATAAAACTGAGAAGAAAACCAAGGTAACTGGTGCTAATGGTGAAAGAAAAGTCGTAGCAAATGAAGTAAAGCATAATGGTATTCTAGTAGAGAAAGAGATTGTGAAAGAAGAGATACTTCAAAATCCTACTACAGAAGTTATAATTAAAGGTACTAAAGAACCTCCTAAAACAGTTGCAACAGGCGCATTTTCAATGCCTACTAGGGGAACTATTTCTTCTAGATATGGTATGAGAAATGGAAGGATGCATAGAGGTCTTGATATTGCAGCAAAAACGGGAACAGCTATAAATGCTGCTGATGGAGGTAAAGTAGTATATGCAGGATATAGAGGTGCTTTTGGTAACTTAGTTGAAATTGATCATGGAAATGGTTTTAAGACTAGATATGCTCATTGTAGTAAGATACTGGTAAAAGTAGGAGATAAAGTATATAAGGGTCAACATATAGCTAATGTGGGAAATACTGGTAGATCCACAGGATCACATCTTCATTTTGAAGTCTTAAAAAATGGAAAAAATTATAATCCAAGTAACTATTTAAAATAGAGGAAGCCTTCGCTTCCTCTATTTGTTTTAGAATCTAGAGTCTAATAGAAAAACGATTACTAATAATATTAATATACTCTCAAAGATTTCACTTTCACCAAATATTGAATTTACTTGTTGATTATTTTCTATCTTATTTATTGTATCTCCAAATAACATTTTAAGGTTCAACATACCCGCTCCTTGATTTTCTTTTGATTCTTTTAAATCTATACAAGATGCTGTAATCCTATCCCTTATTTCTTGTGGTGAAAGATTTCCATGCTTATTTAATAAAAGTGCCACGGAGCCTGAAACTAAAGGTGTAGCCATAGATGTACCGCTTAGAGAAGCATAACTATCTAATTTAGTATTAGATAAAGATTTTATATTTACTCCAGGAGCTACTATATCAGGTTTCATTAGACCTTCTATAGTTGGACCGCGACTAGAGAATGGAGCAATGGTATCATCAGATGGATCTATAGTTCTTTTATCATCAACAGCTCCAACAGTTATAACATTCCTACTAATACCTGGAGATAATATAGTACCTTCTTTAGGACCACTATTACCTGCAGCAGCAATTACTATTAATCCTGCTTTTACAGCCATATCAACAGCTTTACATAAAGGATCTTTGTCACATGAGTTATTCGCAGGAGTACCTAAAGAGATATTTATTATTTTTGTATTATATTTGTCCTTAGTTTCTACTACATATGATATAGCTGCAATTATATCAGAAGTGCTTCCTCCACCATATTGATCTAAAGCTTTGATTCCCAATATATTGGCTTTAGGAGCTACTCCCATATATTTCCCATTAGAGGACAATCCATTTCCTGCAATAATTCCAGCTACATGAGTACCATGACCATTATCATCATATGGAATTTCTTTACCACTTATCATATCTTTAAACCCAACGATTCTATTAGTAGGTCTAGTTAAATCATAATGAGGAGCTACACCTGTATCGATTACAGCTACTGTAATGCCTTTACCTTCATAGCCTTTGTCATGAGGAAAGTATGCATCCATAGTAGGAGTTGCAATATCTAATAGCGTGTATACCTTTGAGTCAAAACTGATGTAATCTACCTCTGGACTATTTACAATCCGATATATGGTTTCAGTAGACATAAGCCCAGCAAATCCATCTATTAGAGGTAAGTTAGTCTTGATTCTATTAGATAAATTATTGATATTCTTTTTTAGATTTGATCCACTATTATTAAATTGTACGATTACAGGCACATCTTCCATGGATTGAGACATTATTTTTGCACTTAGAATAGGGCAAAGTTTAGTATTAATTATTTTTTTCACTATTACCACCTTCCTTGGTCTATTCTATGCTGCAAAAAAATAAAATGTGTCAAAAAGAATAGAAGACTTTAATTTTAAATTAATACATTATGGAAGTCTTCTATAAAATTTATTTAGACAAAGATTAAACTAAGATTAAATAGAAATTTTTTATATATTATAAAGTTATTCTCACCACGTCGATACTTTTCACATGCTCTATTTTAGTTTCTTTACTAGAATTCATACAACTTCCAATGAAAAAACCTCCTTAAGTGGAGCAAGTAATTTTAATTAATTACATTGTCACTTAGGAGGTATCATCTCATAGGGATTTTTCTATTTTTTAATAAATAATTTACTAACTTCACCTACGATTAAAGGAATAAAGGCATATTCTAAAATTGCAGCCCAGTCCCTTACACCAAGAGAGAAGGTATTAAATATTGGTTGCATAAATGGTATATATAGGACTCCAAGTAATAAAATAAATGAGAATAGAGTTCCATATACTAAGGTTTTATTTGTAAAAAATCCTATTTTAAATAAAGTATATCTCTGAGACCTACTAGAGTAAGCCCTTAATAATTCTGCTGTTATTAAAGCTGTAAAAGTTATAGTTCTTGCTTTATCTATATTATCTGCATAGGTAGAAAGCCCCCATCTATAAGCAAGCAAAGCTGCTCCTCCAACCGCTAAACTCTGTAGCAATATTCCTACTAACATATTTCTAGTAAGAATAGGTTCATTAGGGTTTCTAGGAGAAACCTTCATAATATCAGGATCGCCTTTTTCAACTCCTAAAGCTAGTGCAGGGAAACTATCAGTAACTAAATTTAACCACAGTAGCTGGATTGGTAATAAAGGCACTGGTAAATTTAACAGTATACTAGTAAAGACTAAAAATATCTCTCCTATATTGCAGGATAGTAAGAAGAAAACAAATTTCTTAATATTACTATATATTATTCTACCTTCTTCTACAGCAGATACAATAGATGCAAAATTATCATCAGTTAAAATTAATTCTGCAGTATTTTTAGCTACATCTGTACCAGTAATACCCATTGATACACCAATATCAGCTCTCTTTAGAGCCAGTGCATCATTTACTCCGTCGCCGGTCATAGCAGTTATCTCACCATTAGCTTTTAGTGCACTTACTATTCTTACCTTATGTTCTGGTGAAACTCTAGCATAGACTTTTACATCTTTTACTACTTCTCTTAGTTCTTCATCGGAAATCTTATTCAATTCTTCTCCCATCATAGCTTCATCTATGGATTCTGCCATTCCAAGTTCTTTTGCTATGGCGAAAGCAGTTTCCTTATAATCTCCTGTAATCATAACAGTCTGTATACCTGCTTCCTTACATTTAGCTATAGCATCTTTAGCCTCTGGCCTTGCAGGGTCTATCATACCTACCAATCCTATAAGGGTCATATCTACTTCATTTAAATCAGGGGAGATGTCTTTTGGTAATTCATTATATTCTTTATAGGCAAAGGCTAAAACCCTTAAAGCATCTTTTGAAAAATAGCTATTTACTTTTAATACTTCTTCTTTCATATTATCATCAAGATCCATAACCTTGCCATTTATACTAATACGATTACATCTATTAATAATTATATCTGGAGCTCCTTTAGTAAAGGAAACAATTTTATTAGGTATATAATCTTTATGAAATGTGGTCATCATTTTTCTATCTGAATCAAAAGGTATTTCTTCTATTCGAGGAAACTCATTATTAATTGTATGTTTATTAATATTACCTTTACCAGCCAAGGTGACTAGAGCACCCTCTGTAGGATCTCCAATAACTTTATATCCATCAGATGTTTTTTCTAAGTCAGCATCATTAGCTAATGCAGATATGGAGAGGAGTGTTTGCAAATCACCTATATCTTCTACTTTTATATTTTCTCCTTCTAACTTAAAATCTCCAGTTGGCTCATAACCTCCACCAGTTACATCTATTATTTTTCCATCTGTAAATACTTTAACTACCGTCATTTCATTTTGAGTTAATGTACCAGTTTTATCAGAACAAATGATTGTAGTAGAACCCAAGGTTTCAACTGCTAAAAGTTTTTTTACAATAGCATGTCGTTTAACCATTCTATTCATACCAATAGCTAATACGATAGTTACAATTGCAGGCAGACCCTCAGGTATAGCTGCTACTGCTAAACTTATTGCAACCATAAACATTTCTAAAACCTCTCTGCCCTGAAGAAGTCCCATACCGAAGACAGCGATACAAATAAATATTGTAGTAAGACCTAGTACTTTCCCTAATTGATTTAATTGTTTTTGTAGAGGAGTCACTTCATCTTCAAAGGATTGAATCATAGTAGCTATTTTTCCAATTTCTGTATCATGACCTGTGCCTACAACAATACCTTTTCCTCTACCATAGGTAATTGCAGTGCTCATATAGGCCATATTTTTTCTATCACCTAAAGATACTTCATCTTCAAAAGTTATATTACTATCTTTTTCTACTGGTACTGATTCACCAGTTAGGGAGGCTTCCTCAATTTTTAAATTGGAACTTTCCACAAGTCTTAAGTCTGCAGGTATAATATCTCCTGCATCTAAGGATACAACATCTCCTGGCACCAAAGTATTAGCAGGAACTATTACTAAATTACCGTTTCTAATAACTTTAGCATTAGGTGAAGACATTTTCTTAAGCGCATCTAAAGCTTTTTCAGCTCTGCCTTCCTGATAGATGCCTAAGAATGCATTGACAATAACTATGGCTAGTATAACTATAGCATCCTTTGATTCACCAACAGCAAATGAAACGACTGCAGCCCCTATTAAAATTAAAATAAGAAAATCTGAAAACTGAGCTATAACCTTAGAGAGAAAACTTTTTTTATCCTCTTCCTTCAAATCATTAGGACCATACTTTTCCAGTCTAAGATCCACTTCATCTTTAGTCAATCCAGAATTAATATTGGTATCCAAGTCCAACAACAACTCTTCTTTACTTTCTCTGTACCATTCTTTCAAAGATATCCCCTTCCTTCTAAATCTTATTAATTAGTATACCACTTATAAATAAAATAAAACAAAAAAGACCCTTGGTTAAATCCTGAAATTTAACCAAAGGTCTTGCTTCCTGAAGATTACTAGGTAGTTAGCCGGGAAAATCCGTATTGACGACTAACAATTTTTAAGCTACTCCCCTTCGAATAGTATAATTATACAGTAAAATAGGTTTAAGTTCAAGATAAATATTGTGAATAATATCCAAATCACAATATTTATTTGACAATGAATATTCTTTATTAGATAATCTAATAGAGAAGAATAATTATGTAAATAGTTAATTGGAGTGATTCAATATGGATAATAAAATATTGGTGATTGATGACGAGAAGGCAATTGCAGATATAATAAAATTCAACCTAGAAAAAGAAGGTTATAGTGTAGAGACAGCTTATGATGGCGAAGAAGGTGTGCAAGCTGTTAGTAGAGTTATTCCAGATTTGGTTATTTTAGATGTTATGATGCCTAAAAAAGATGGATTTCAAGTTCTAAGGGAGATTAGAATGTATCATAAATTTCCAGTTATAATGCTTACTGCTAAAGAGGAAGAGGTGGACAAGGTATTAGGCTTGGAACTTGGGGCAGATGACTATATTACAAAGCCCTTTAGTATGAGAGAGTTAATTGCAAGAGTAAAAGCCAACCTAAGAAGGGTTGATTTTTCTAATGTTTCTAGCTCAAATGATACGAGTGTTATGATCACTTCAGAGGATTTAATAATAGATTTAAATAAATATGAAGTTAAAAAAAATGGAAATATTGTAGAGCTTACACTTAGAGAATATGAATTACTTAAATTCTTAGCTTCTAGTTCTAACCAAGTGTTTTCCAGAGAACAATTGCTGGAAGAAGTATGGGGATATGAGTATTATGGAGATATTAGAACAGTGGATGTTACTGTTAGAAGGCTAAGAGAAAAAATAGAAGATAATAGTGGAGACTTTAAATATATTTTAACTAAAAGAGGTGTAGGCTATTACTTCAGGAGGGCGTAACTATGTTTGCTAGTATAAAGTGGAGGTTTATTGTAGTTTATTTTTTACTAGTGTTTATTGCCATGGTAATAGTAGGTATATTTATTATTGGAAGATTAGAAAGTCAACAAATAGCAAATATTACTAGTTCTATGGAGCAGAATATACAAACCATAATAGAGTCAATCTCTGAATTAGCTGAGGATGACTGGATGATTGTCCAAGAAGATATACAAGAAACTTTAAGCGCGTGGGGATTAGGTAGCAATGAAACTTTATATGTAATAAAAAATGATGATATTGCTACTGTTATAGCTTCATCATCAAAGAAAAATAAGAGAATTATTGGAGAAAGTGCTTTTACAAATGATAAATATATGGATTCAGAATTAATATTAGAAGCCTATAATGGAGAAAAGTCGAGTAAGGAGATAGAAGATCCAAATGAAAATACTGTAGCAAATCATATTGCTTACCCTGTTTTGACAGATGTAGGAAAGGTCAAAGGCATAATTTATATGGTTTCAGATCTTGAAAATGTATATGTAACAGTAAATGAATCTAAGAAGATATTAACAAATGCTACTATGATAGCTTTGTTAATTACAGTGTTTTTAGGCTATTTAATTGCCTCAAGTATTACTGAGCCTATTAGGGATGTGACTAATAAGGCAGAAGAAATGGCTATGGGAAACTTCGAACAGTTTGTTGAGGTAAAATCTGATGATGAAATTGGGCAGCTGGCCAGTATGTTTAATCATCTGACATTAAAATTAAAAGATACAATACGAGAAATGGACGTAGAGAGATCTAAGCTAGATACAATATTTAACTATATGGCAGAAGGTGTTATAGCAGTAGATCTTAGTGGAAATATAATACATGCAAATCCTATTGCTATAGAAATATTAGAATTAACTCAAGAAAAAAGCTTAGAACCTTATTCTATTTTTAGAGAAGCAATACCGTTAAAACTAATAAATCTTGATGATATTAATTATGATGATGAAGCTACTCTAGAAGGAGACAGAAACCTAGAGATTGATTCACATGTCTATAAGGTTAAGTATGCTCCCTTTAAAAATGAGAAAAATAATATCGGTGGACTTATAATAGTGTTTCAAGATATGACAAATGAGCATAAACTAGATAATATGAGGAAGGAATTTGTGGCAAATGTATCTCATGAATTAAAGACACCTATTACAACAATCAAGAGTTATACAGAAACATTGATGGATAATGGAATAGATGAGGAAATGGAACAGAGATTTTTAGCTGTAATAGATAATGAATGTGATAGGATGGCAAGACTTGTAAAGGACCTGTTGCAGCTTTCAAATTTAGATTATAAAAAGACTACTTGGAAAAAACAAGAAGTTTCTGCAAAAAAACTTTTAAAGGAAATATTATTAAAATTAGAATTTGCTTTTAAGGAAAAAAATCATAAAATAATAGTGGATGTTGAAGAGAATTTACCAAATATTGTAATAGATAAGGATGGTATAGAACAGGTTATACTAAATATAATTTCTAATGCCATAAAATATACGGAAAATGGAGGAGAAATTCAAATTTCTTCAAGATGCTTGGATGATGCTATAAGTATAAAGGTAAAAGATAATGGTATAGGTATCCCAGAAGAGGATCGACAAAGGATATTTGAAAGATTTTATAGAGTAGAAAAAGGTAGAAGCAGAGAATCAGGAGGTACTGGGCTTGGGCTCTCCATTGCAAAACAAATAATAGAGGCTCATAATGGTGAAATACTCTTAGATAGCTGTTTTGGAGAGGGTACTACCGTTGAAATAAAAATACCATATGAAAAAGTGTAATTCAATCTTAATTATGTTGTAACAATTTTGTAATATATTTACTATATAATACTAATTAAAGTAAATAGTAAAGGAGGATATAAAATGTGGAAGAAGATATTGGCTAGTTTATTTATTGGTGCTAGTTTGTTTGCTATTAGTTCAACAGTTCATTCAGCAGCATTAACAAATACAACGAATGCAACCAAAACAGAGCAGACAACTAAAACAGATCAAACAACCAAAACGGAACAAACAACTAAAACAGATCAAACAACTAAAACAGAACAGACAACTAAAACAGACCAAACAACCAAAACAGACCAAACAGGCAAAACTGAGCCAAAAGTTGATATATCTAAATATCAAGTAATTAATCCTGAAAAAAATGCTTATTCTACAGAGGATAAGGTTGCTTTTATAAATGGGAAAGCTCCTTCAGGGACTTCTATTGTAATTCAGGTATATGGTACTACAAGAAAAAACTTTGATTTACTTACATTACCTACTGAAGATGACTATATAGAAATACTTTCTGAAACTGTAAAGTCAGGCAATCTAGGATTTTTTGATAAGCAACTTGAATTAGTAGCAGGAATTAATAAAATAGTTATTGATTTTGGTGTAGAAGAGGTACCAACTGTTGAAATAATAGTATATTTAAAGACTCCAGATTCCGGAAATAGTACAAAAGAAGTAAAAATTACAGATATAATACAGAAATTAAAATAATGCTTACCTATGATATTGGAGATGGTTAAAATGAGAGAAAGGATTAAGACTTTTCTATTGATATCATTAGTAGGTATTAGTTTGTTATTTACCAAAAGGCTATGGATAGAATTACCTAATGAAATGCTAGGTGTATTTAGTAGAAGAAATGAAACATATAAGACATCATATTTATTATCAGATATGATAATTCCTAATAAATACTTGGTAAATTTTAGTGATAAAAATCACACCATTTTCTATGATGATTCTAAACATGGGTTATGGACAAACTCCAGAAAAATCTTAAATGGTATCTTAAGGTTAAAAGATGTTAAAGTTGTAGAATTACCAAACGATGAGTTTCTAACATATAATGGGAAAAGGTCTATAAGTTTTTATTTTCCTAATAAAATAAATACTTATATATTGGCTAAAGCCTTAGATGTTAAGGAGCCTAATCTTATTGTAGATACTATACCTAATATAAACAATATCTATGTTTATCTAGGTGAGGGTGATTCTTTTTTTGTATTTTCTGATGGAGAAAAACATATAGCTATATATGATGAATCTATTGATGTAGCTAGTCTTACGCAACAAGTTTCTATGATAGAAGAATCGGGAAATTATAATTTCTATCATTCCATGAGGGATTATTATAGACTTGATAATGATATTTATGTAACTAATAATGATATGAAAAATCCATTGCCTACAGTATATGTAGAAAATGAGATAAGAAATTTGGATGAAAAAGAAAAGGAGAAGTTGGCAGAAAAATTTTTAAATATAGGTATTGATTATATTGGCGAAATAGGTGAGAATAACGGTTCGACGATCTATCGATATAATCAAAGAGTTCTAAAGTTAAATGTAAATGGTACTTTAGAGTATTTTCATCCTTTAGAGCAAGCTGTAAAGAAGAGGAATCTATATCAAAGCTTAATCACTGCGGCTGAATTCATATCTAAAAGTGCAGGAGTACAAAAGGGAATGTATTTAGCTAAGGTAGAGGAAATTAAAATAGATGATAGCTTTGGGTATAATTTAACATTTAGATATAGAGTTAGAGGAATACCTATAATTCTTGGGAATGAAATGGTAGATTTTGTTCAGATAGAAGTCTTCAATGACCATGTAAGATCTTATAAACATTTTATTAGAAAAGATATGAATAAATCGGTAGATAAAGATATAAATAAACCAGTAGATAATATTCCATCGGGGGGCAAGATGTTATCTTCTTTTGATGTAATAGATAGGAATATAGATTTTATAGTCCAAAAATACTTAGAAGAAAATAATATCAGTTTAGAAAATCAAGAAGATCTAGATATAAAAGAAAAAGTTTTATCCTCATCCTTTATACAAGACATTACTTTATCATATTTTGATCCATGTCTAAAGGATATAGAAGATGAGCTGATTGGTGTATGGGTTATAAAAACCAATAAAGGACTTTATGCCTTTGATATCTATAATGGATCTTTAGTATATGAAAAAAATTAAGGAGTATCGGATGGTGAATTAAATGGACTGGTCAAAGGCAAAAACCATCTTAATAGTTGCATTCTTAATAACCAATATATTATTGGGTGTTGTTCTATTTTTAAGTGGAAGACAAGTAGAAACAGCGACAAAAGAGGGATTTATTGAAGATGTAACTAAACTTCTAAATAATAAAAATATTCTTATAGATACGGAAATATCTAGGGAAATTCCTAGTTTAAATACTTTAATAGTAGAATATGAAATCTTAGATCTATATGAAATAAATAAGAATTATTTCAATGGGGAAGGGAAAATCGAGTCAACAGATCAAGGCAGCAAAGGAATTATATATAATAATGAATATGTATTAATTGAAAATAGGAAAAAATTAACTTATGAAAATAATAATGAAGAAGAAAAATATACAAATTTAAATGAAGAACAAGCTAAGACAATTGCTTTAGAATTTTTACAGGATAAAAATTATGATACTTCGGATATGTTATTATATTATGCAAAAGAGCAAGATAATAGCTATCGTCTAGAATTCTCAAAAATATATAATAGTAGATACGTAGAACGAGCAAATACTATTGTAGAAGTAGATAAAAGAGGGGTCAAAAAACTAGAGCGGATTTGGTTAAGGGCTTTAGATGAAGGTGAGACGCCCATATATATTAGTACAGCTCCAAAGGCTATTCTTAGCTTGCTAAGTATGGAAGAAGTATATGGAAAGACTATAAAAGATATATCCTTATGTTATTACTTTGACCCTATAGAACAGGATTATTTGAAAGAATATAAAAATCCTAAAAAAGGAAAAGCTAATCCAGCTTGGAGAGTTTTATTTGATGATGGATATAAGGTAATAATAGATAACTACAATAGATAACTATCAAAAGAAGAATTTCTAATTCTTCTTTTTTTAATGTATATAGATTATAATATAAAAAAGGCTGTTAATGAAGTACTAATATATTAAAGATAAATATTTAAAAATGAGAATTTTTGAATGGTTATAAGAATTATAATACAAAATGGGGGAGACTATTATGGAGATTAAATTTTGTTCCTTGTCTAGTGGAAGCTCTGGGAACTGTCAATATATTGAAACTAAGAATACAAGAATATTAATAGATGGAGGATTTTCTGGAAAAAGAATGGAAGCTCTACTATCATCTATAGGAGTATGTCCCAGCACTTTGGATGGAATATTGGTGACTCATGAACATATAGACCATGTCAAGGGGGTAGGTGTTTTCTCAAGGAGATATGATTTGCCTATATATGCAAATGGAAATACTTGGCTAGGGATGGAAAGAATGATTGGCAAGATACAAGAAAAGAATATAAAGGTTTTTATTTCTGAGGAATATTTGGATATTAAGGATATTACAGTCTATCCTATTAATATATCTCATGATGCTTTGGAACCAGTCGGGTACATATTTTTTTATAATAAAATTAAAATTAGTATTATAACGGATACAGGTTGGGTAAATGATAATATGAAAACTAAAATTAAAGATTCTAATCTTTATTTGATGGAATCAAATCATGATATAACTATGTTGAAAGAAGGCAGCTACCCTTGGCCATTGAAACAAAGAATACTCAGTACAAAAGGACACCTATCAAATGATGATGCAGGAAGAGTTTTAGGAGAAGTTATATCAGGCAATGGAGAAATAGTCTTATTAGGACATTTGAGCCAAGATAATAATACTCCAGATCTTGCTCATAAAACTGTAAAAAGTTTATTATTAAATCAAGGTATAGATACAAGCAAAGATATTACATTGGATTTAACATATAGAGATAAGGTAACAAAAGTTTATAATCTATAATTATGGAGGGATCGAAATGAGTGATTATAACTATTATAGCTATAATAAACCACCTAAGAAAAGAAGCTTTTTTTCATACTTTATAGTAGGGTTAATAGGAGCTATTATAGGTGGAGTTTTGAGTGTCTATGTGGCACCTACTTATTTATATGGTAAAATATTGCCTATGCCAGAAATATTTGTAAGACGGGAAACAGGACCTATTAATGAAATTAATATTACACCAACTGAAGATATTTCCACGGTGACTGCTGTGGCTAAAAAAACCATAGGCTCAGTAGTAGGTATAACTACAGTTCAAGAAATTAGGGAATTCTTTTGGGCAAGAGATGCAGAAGGAGTAGGATCTGGAGTAATAATCGACTCAGATGGATATATTTTAACTAACTCCCATGTTATAGGAGATGGTAATGCAAAGAGTATAACTGTACTTATTGAAAATAGAGATAAAATGCCTGGTAAGGTTCTATGGTATGACGCAGCACTTGACTTGGCAATAGTAAAAGTAGATGCCAGAGACCTCCCAGTAGCAGATCTGGGAGATTCAGATTTACTTGAAGTAGGTCAATTAGCAATTGCAATAGGTAATCCTTTGGGCCTTGATTTTCAAAGGTCTGTAACTTCAGGTGTAATCTCAGGACTCCATCGTTCTATTAGGGTAGATCAATATAATGTAATAGAGGATTTAATACAAACTGACGCATCTATAAATCCTGGAAATAGCGGAGGACCACTTTTAAACAGTTATGGAGAGGTAATTGGTTTAAATACAGCAAAGATTCAGACTGGAGAAGGATTAGGTTTTGCTATTCCAATAAATCTTGTTAAATCAATTGCAGAAGAAGTAATTAAAGAGGGTAGTTTTAGCAATGTGTATATTGGATTTGAAGGTACAGAAGTAAATAAATATGAAAGATACTTCGGGGTAGACCTAAGAGTAGATAGTGGAGTTGTGATTGTTGAAGTACTACCAAATTCTCCAGCAGCAGATGCTAACTTGAAGACTCTTGATATAATAACTAAGGTAGATGATGAAAAGATTGAAACCATGACTCAGTTGAGAAAAGTATTATATAAATATAGAATTGGAGATAAGGCAAATTTAACAATAATTAGAGATGGTCAAGAAATGAAGACAGAAATTGTATTTACAAAATTTTAATATACTTGGGGAGGAAGACAATGCGAATTTTATTAACAAATGACGATGGAATAATGGCAGAAGGCATATATACTTTGGCTAAAGAATTAGAAAAGGATCATGAAGTTATTATAGTGGCACCTGAGATTCAAAGATCAGCACAGAGCCATGCAATTACATTATTTCAACCTTTAGTAGTTAAAGAAGTACAGTTGGAAGGATTGAAATCTAAAGCCTATAGTATATCGGGAACACCAGCCGATTGTGTTAGAGCTGGATTAGAGATTTTAACAGATGGACCAATAGACATGGTTTTTTCAGGTATAAACATAGGGCTAAACTCAGGTATGGATATATTATATTCTGGTACAGTATCTGCTGCTATTGAAGCCAATATTTATAAAATACCATCTATAGCAGTATCGGCTGAATTAGTAGACGGGAATGCAAAATTTGATATAGCGGCTAAATATGCAAAAAAAATATTAGAAGATTCCAAAGATAAATTGAGTAAATCCAATTTAGTTTTAAATATAAATACTCCATATAAAGAGGAAGACGATATATTGGGAATAAAGGTTTGTAAAATTGGGGGCGTAATTTACGATTATTATTTTATGGATCATAATGAAAAAGGAGAGAAGATTCTAAAGCTAAAGGGTAGAAGGGAAACAGAAATAGAAGAAGATACAGACAGATACTATTTACAACAAGGGTATGTAACAGTAACTCCTCTTCACTATGATTTAACTAATTTTAAATTATTAGAAGAAGTAAAGGGCTGGATATAAAGCTGAATATTTAGTATAATTTTGGGTAGTAATTAAATATTACTTTAACAGAGGAAAGGGTGTTAATATGTTTAAAATTAGAAGCAAGGAAGAGGTATTGAAAGAATATGTAAATCGTTACCCTGAATTAGATCAATTTATAATTGATGAGTTATCTAGGGAATATGATAGGTACATAGATTTGCTAAAAAACCTAGAAACAAGAGAAGAAGCATTAGAGATATTTGAAGAAGAGATAGAGAAAAATGAAAGAAGATATCAAGACAACGCTCAAATGAAAGCTTTAGAAGGTTCAACCCATGATCAATTTATGGAAATACTTGCAAATTATGGGATGATAGTATTTTTTAGAGATAACATGTTAGAGTAACATCAATTGACGATTAACAAAGGACAATGAACAATTTAGGACATTAAAACTTCTGAAATGTGGAAACTTTAAATTAATTTTAGATAATAAAAAAGGATTAAAGGGCTGTATATAAAAGTATACAGCCCTTTAATATTTATTTAAATAAATGGAATTCTAGATATACAAAGATGAAAGTTTTAGATAATTTATGATAAAATAAAAATAAATAAAAATATATTTGAAATGAAAGTAGGGTTGCTATGAATATTAGAATTGTTGCAGTAGGAAAGATAAAAGAAAAATATATACAAGAAGGCATTAAAGAATTCACAAAGAGATTATCAAGGTATTGCTCTTTGGATATTATAGAGATAGATGATGAAAAAGCACCAGAGAATTTATCTGAAAAGGAAATGGAAATAGTGAAGACTAAGGAAGGAGAAAGGATATTAGGAAAGATTCCTCAAAATTCTTTTGTTATTGTCTTAGCCATAGAAGGCAAGCAACTATCATCGGAGGAGCTATCTGAGAAGATGGCAGATCTAATGATAAATGGAATAAATGATATTACCTTTGTTATAGGAGGATCTCTAGGATTATCTATAGATGTGATGAATAGAAGTAATTTCAAACTATCCTTCTCAAAGATGACATTCCCTCATCAGTTAATGAGGCTTATATTGCTTGAACAGATATATAGGGGATGGAGGATAATGAAAGGTGAACCATACCACAAATAACCCTAAAACCAAATCTAATAGATTTAAGTAAAAGGATAGAATTTATTTTATATCTAAAGGATAGGGAAATAGAGAAGATAAGAAGAGTAGTTTAGTTAAAGGCAATCTAATAGTAGGTTGTCTTTTTATATATCTAAAATAAGGTAGAATAAGAGACATAAATCATTAATGGACAAAAATAATGGATAGTAGGGATATGAATATAGAGAGAAATACTTTAATTGTAATATAGAAAACAATAATAACAAGGAAAAGAAGGAATATAGCATGAAATTAAGTGTAGAGAAAGAGTTAATAGAAGTACAAACTAAGTATATTCAGCGGGAAATATCAAGAATTGAAATGGTATTAAGGAATAAAGATTATGATACTATGGACTTTATAATACTTCAAAGTAATAATGAAGTAGATTTAGAAGATGCTGCAACATTAGAAGAAAAATTATATATATATAAGACTTGGTATCAGCAAGTATTATGTTTGCTATTTGAATATCAAGAAGAGAATGAATCATTAGATGATAATATTCTTTTAGCAGGGATTGATTATTGGCGATAAAGGGATAGAATTTTTCCACGAATCAAAATGTTGATTTAAATAAAATTAAATGTTATATTGAATGTAATTCAAAAAATGAATATCAAAGGATTAAACAAACGAATATCCTTAGTTTGTTGTATATATCATTTATATAGTATACATAAGTAGAAAATTGCGACACAAAGGTTACTTGTTCAACGCCTAATAAATAGTAATTTTATGGAGGAATTTGATATGGATGTTTTTGGGCTAAATGAGATGCAAAAAATTCAAAGGCAATTACAGGAAAAGTATAAGGATAAATGGGGTATATTGTCACCAGATAAAGGTCGTAATCAATTATTATGGATGATGATTGAGGCAGGTGAAGTTGCGGATATAATCAAGAAAAAAGGTGATAATCAGATTGTGGATAATGAAGAGACAAGGAAGCATTTTGTAGAGGAATTATGCGATGTTCTAATGTACTTTAATGACATAATGCTTTGTTATTCTATTTCACCTGAAGAATTAAAGAAAGTATATTTAGAAAAACATTGCAAAAATATGGAGCGTTGGTAAATTCCAATTTATTAAGGAGACCAACTATGAATTGTCAAGCAAAAATTCTTGACAATATGTAATTAAATAATTCTCCTAAAATAGGCGCACTCAAATAAACCTATCAGATATAGGATTTAAAATAAGGTGATTTTAGTCTAAATTGAAAGCAACATTATCTTTTAGTATTTTAAAAATTACACGAACCAATTTATGAGCAACATGACCAAGAGCTGCATAATGGTTGTTACCTTGGGATTTTTTAAGCATAAAATAGTCATTGAATGTTTTGTTATTTAAGGAAACATTCCAAGCAGCATTTATTAATGCATAACGCAGTAACTTTGAACCACGCTTTGACATTCTGGTGGTCTTAGCATTAAATTGACCAGATTGGTTAACAGTAGGATCCAAGCCAGCATATGCTAAAAGCTTTGAAGGATTGGAAAAGCTAGAGATATCACCGATTTCACCAAGAATCATAGCACCGTTAAGAAATCCTATACCAGGAATAGTCAAGATTACAGAATCCAATTCAATCATAATCGATTTAATGGATTCATCTAGTTCATTAATTTGCTTTTCCAATAACTCAATTTGAGAGATGGTTTGGGTTATTTGAATAAATAAATAGGCATCACCAGTGCCTACAGATGATTTAGCCAGACCTTTTAAAGCAATAGCTTCTTCTTTACCAAAACGGCTGTGGGAAGCCTTTTTAAGAAGATTACCTAAATAAGTAAGGTGTAAGGCAGCTATATCATTTGGATTAGAATGTTTTTTAAGTAGCTCATAACAAGTATTGATATGAAGACCAGATTTAAAAAAGTATTGTAACTCTGGAAAGATAATATCAACATACGATACGAGCTGAATTTTAAGTCTTGCTTTAGATTTTTTAGTTTTCTCTCTAAAACGACATAGGCTTTTTAAGCGAATTGAATCAATATCATCCTGAGTAAAAATCCTATGGTTGTTTAAAATCATTGATTTAATGATTAAGATAGTATCAACCTTATCAGTCTTAGTTTTACGAATATTTGATTTTCTTAAGGTAGCAGTCTGGATAGGGTTGATAACAGCAATATGATAACCCATATTGTAAAGATAACAAATAAGGTTTTCTCCATAATGAGAAGTTGATTCAAGTCCAATTAGAAAATTTTCCTGATCAAGGATCTTGAGTTTGGACACTAACAAAGAGAAACCTTCCGAATCATTAGTAAACCCAAAAGGTTGAATTAAGACTTCACCATCAGCAGTCATAGCAGCGGCAAAGTGTTTTTGTTTGGCAATATCAATGCCAACATAAATCATAAAACCACATCCTTAGAGATAAATTGACAACTGTTTTGATCCACCTAGTCTTATTCTCATAGCCTTGCGGGAGATAAAAGTTTAAAACTTATCCAACTATAAATGATTTAAATAAGACAGTGGCAATACACTCCTTAGAATAGTCAAGTTATAGGGTTAAATAAAAAGTCCACAGTGTCTAATTCTATTATAATGGATAAATAATAATAAAAAGAAAGGAGAGTATGATTTTAGTCACTGACTATATCATACAAGGTTATATGATAGGTTATAGTGAACAAAATAAAAAGGCTTGGGAATATAGTGCATATGATTTTTGGGTAAATACTTCGGGAAAACCATCTGATAGAGCTAGGAAAGATTTAGAAAATCCGATGAAAATGTTAAAAAGATATGTGCGCTATTTTGATACGTATGAAGGTGTTAAAATTGCTAATATTTGCGGTTCATGTGGTAAAAAAGCAATTCCATTAGCAATTTTAGGTTCAGAAGTTACAATCTTTGATATTTCAGAGGATAATAAAAGGTATGCACTTGAAGTTGCAGATGAAGCTAATGTTGATGTTGATTTTGTAGTTGGTGATGTACTGGAAATTGACATGAACAAATATGAAGAATATTTTGATGTGGTTTTTATGGAAGGAGGCGTTCTACATTATTTTCATGATATTGATCAATTTATGAAAATAATGTATCAGCTTTTAAAGCCAAATGGAAGAATGATTTGCAGTGATTTTCATCCATTTCAAAAGGTATCAGATATTCTAGAGTTAGAACAACCAACAATGAGTTATTTTTCAACAGATGTATTTGAAGGTAAAATGGCTCATGCAAGATTTTTTCCCGATGAGATTCGCAGACATATGCCTTTATGTAGTTATAGGAAATATACCATTAGCGAAATCATTAATGCAGTTATTGAAAATGGATTTATTCTTAATAGATTTGATGAACATCCATCTTGGACAAATGAAAATGTACCAGGAGAGTTCACAATTATAGCAAAGAAGAAGTAGTTAATTTTATTTATATAGTTAAGTAAAACAAACATTGCATCAAGTTAAGTTGACTCGCATTCTATAAATTTTACGGCTTAATGCTATCGTGGGTATTGGAAAATATCTATAATCTAAATTTAAATTTAAATTTATGATAAGTCTTTTGAGGATAATGCAATATAAGGGGGAATATTTATGGAAAAGAGTATTAACATAATGGTAGAATCTATAGTTCACATTTTATCTAATAATAATCCATCCATCTATTTATATGGGTCCATACTATTTAATGATTTTAAATTAGGGTGGAGTGATATTGATATTTTATGTCTAGTTGAAAAACAAATTTCTGCAGAACAAGCAAACGAATTATTAAATTTACGCCAAGCTCTTTTAGTAAAGGAACCACAAAATCCATATTATAGATTGTTTGAAGGTGGCATACTAACATTAGATAAATTTTTAGGTAAGAAAGATGACAAAGTTGTTTATTGGGGAACAAGTGGTCAAAGGATAACAGAACAATATTACTTAGATGTTTTTTCTACCATTGAACTGTTAGATAATGGGAAGTTAATTTACGGATTAGATATCAGAGACTTAGTTGATTATCCAGAGAAGGAAGAAGTTATATCAGCAATCAAAGGTCATTATAATACAATAAGAACTTATGCTGTAAAAACAGACCAAAGCTTATATTCAGCAGGCTGGATGTTAGATATAGCTAGATGTTTATATACATTAGAAACTGGGAAGATTATTGGGAAAACATCAGCTGGCGAGTGGGCTTTAGAAAATAATTTATGTTCAGATTCTAGTGTTTTAGAAAAAGTTATAGAAATAAGAAAAGAACCCTTGCATTTTAAAAATGATGAATCTACTAAACAATGGTTAGAAACCCTTGGTCCATCTATTCAATGTTTTGCAGATGTATTAGAAAAAGGTATTAAAATTTATAGCTAGAAAACTAATGTCTTGAATAAATTAATTATAAAATTAACATATAATTTTTATAAAATAAAAGTTATATTAAATTATCTTTAAGTTTAAAATTTTTTGAGCAAGTACGTCAATATTACAATTATCGGATGGTTAAACATTAGTGCATGAAATGATGATATAATAATAGATGTTGATGAGAAGTTACGACACCATATAATGCTTTAAGCATTTATTTTGGTGGCGATGGTGGTTGGTGGTAATAAATATTTTTAAACATTATAAATAAGTATCTTGCTATATTAGGCAAGGTTTAATAAGGTGTCTTTTAATTAAGACACCTTATTTTTATGCAAAAATAGGGTGTGTATTATAAAAGTTTGAGTTTGGAGACATGGAATTATATCTATGCATAAATGAGTCCTGAGAGACTAATAAGAGTAGAAAAGAAATTTTAATAAATATAATAGAGGTTGAAAGAATGAAAGCTATACGACTGAAATAGATGTTCAAGCCAGACGTAGAATATGGATACGAAAGGAATTGGAAAGCAATTATTTGGTAAGTGTACCATAAGAGATGGTAAAGAATACATTGACGAACTTCTGCAAGCTACTAGAAATTACTGTTCCAAAAGGATATAGTTGAAAACTACATTTAATTATTAGGTGTAGTTTTCTAAATTATGATATAATTGCCGTATATCAGTAGACTGGTTATGACGAACTAGTAAACAATGTTGAAGTAATGATTATTTATATTAGGTGAGGTGATTACATGTCACAAAATAACTATAGATTATTTGATTTTGAATCTGTAGACACAGAAAATATTCATTCTATTTTTTCTAAATATAATAACCGACTTCTAATTCAAAATATAGTCCCAATTATAGCTGGAATGAGTACAAGCAATTATATAATTGAATCTAGAAACAAAAAGTATTTACTTAAAGTTTATCCTAAAGACAATGACCATAGCGATATTGAAATAGCCGCTTATAAGTACGCTCACAATATTATTAAAGTTCCCGAGGTACTACATTTTGATAACAGTAAGGGCATAATTGATAATACTTATGCGATTTTTCAATACATTGACGGATTTACATTAAGAGAATATGTGTCCAAAAACAAAGGTTTCTCAAGCAATGTTGCCTATGAAATCGGAAGCATGCTTGCGTTACTACATGGAAAGGAATACACTTATACGGCATTATTAAATGTTGATTTATGTATTAAGAATCAAATAACACAATTTAAAAATCAATATGAATTTTTTCTTGATGGAATGCCAGGAAAACATTTGAATGAAAAGGTAAAGCGAGATTTAGGACATTTCATAGACACTAATCGCCACTTAATAGAACGAATATCTGAAAAAAATGTATTCTGTCATGGGGATTTTATCCCCTCCAATATTCTTATAGATGTATATGAATCACCATGGTTTATTGATTTTGAATATTGTTTTTCTGTACCATGTTATTATGATATTGGGAAACTTTTTAGAAGCAGAGAGAATTATTCTCAATATATAGATGATAAAATGAAAGGTAATTTTGCTAAGGGCTATAACGCTATGAGCCAAAGGACATTACCTGATGATTGGTATAAACTATCAAAAATAGCAGATATAGCAGTAATGTTGGCATTGATAAACAAGGAAAATATTCCACGTGATTGGATCGAAAGAATTGAAGAAGAAATCATCGAGACAATGAATTTATAGTGATGTAAGCCTCATCAAATGTGCTGAAATACCAGAATCAAAGTGGGAAAGGGAAAGGGTTTTAAATATTATAAAGTGGGTTCTAAAGGGGCTTAATGAAAAATTTATTAAAGAGGCAGACCAATATACTAATATTAATGATATTAAGGACTGTTATATGGAAGAACTTAGGAAGTATGTTGAAATCCTAAAAAAGGGATTATATTATTAAATGAGGGGGATATTATAATGTTTTATGGAGCAGAAGAGGGGAAGGTAAAGGTCGGTAGAACGGATATGGATTATATCGCATTTGGTAGGGGACAAAAATCTTTTATTATTATACCAGGATTAGGAGATGGATTAAAAACTGTCAAAGGAACAAAAATATTGCTTGCAATGATGTATAAACTATTTGCTAAGGAATATAAAGTATATGTTTTTAGTAGAAAGAATCATATTGAAGAAGGATATTCAACTAGAGATATGGCAGAAGATCAAAAGATTGCCATGAAGAACTTAGGCATAAAAAATGCTTATATAATGGGTATTTCACAAGGAGGGATGATATCTCAATACTTTGCTATTGATTACCCTGAAATGGTAGATAAACTCGTTATAGGGGTATCTGTTTCGAAGCAGAATGATATTATGCAGAAAGCTATAAAAAATTGGATAACATTGGCTGAGAATAGTGATTATAGAAATCTAATTATAGATACTATGGAAAAAACCTTTACAGAGGATAAACTTAAAAAATATAGAGTGTTTTATCCCATTGTCACAAAATTTGGGAAACCAAAAAATTTTAACAGATTCATTGTTCAGGCGAATGCGTGTCTTCATCATAATGCTTATGATGAATTAGATAAAATCAAATGTTCTACTTTAGTAATAGGCGGTGATAGCGATAAAATTGTAGGAGAAAGTGCAAGCAAGGAAATGGCTGAGAGAATAGATAAAAGCAGACTGATTTTGTATAAAGGTCTTGGACATGGGGCATATGAAGAGGCTAAGGATTTTAATCAGCAAGTACTAAAATTTCTCATATCTTAGAAATATTTCTTAAATAAGTTTTGCGAGTCAAACTGATATGATTTCTCTTACAGAAACCATTAAAACAGAATAGGTTGATTTATGGGTAAAAAACAAAGGCAGCTTTTCTTTAACTTGATTATTCTTCATGATATAATAAAGAAAATCGTGCAAGGGAGGATGTATCATGACCAAACATAATATATATACAATGAGTGTAGCGAGGGTCTATCCCCTTTATGTTACTAAGGCAGAGAAAAAAGGACGTACGAAAACAGAAGTTGATGAAATCATTCGTTGGTTGACAGGATATAGCCAGAAAGAGTTAGAAATGCAACTGGAAAAACAGATAGACCTTGAGACATTCTTTGCGGAAGCACCCCAACTGAATCCTTCCCGGGATTTAATCAAAGGTGTGGTCTGCGGTATCCGAGTGGAAGATATCCAAGAACCAACTATGCAGGAAATTCGCTATTTAGATAAACTGATTGATGAATTAGCAAAGGGAAAAGCAATGGATAAGATTTTGCGAAAATAATTAAAACCGATTTTGCAAATTCAATAGGAGTTCCAATCTCACCCCAATGAAATTTCGAAGCATGAGCTATGCGTATCATTTTTATATTATCTTCTCTAGTCCTATGAGTTTTATCAATTAAATCCCATGTAGCATTAAAATTATTGATTGCTTGTTTTTTATGCAATTCCTGTACACTTAGCTTAATTTCATCCATCTTATTCCTCCTATATCTTGAATATAGCATAGAGAATTTTGCTGTTCAATAGAAATTATTACTCTAAGTTACTTTAGATAAGGTATAATCATTATTAAATAGGTTTTTTAGCATTAATTCTATTAATATAGTAAGTTAAAGTAATATAGATAAAAATACTTGAATGTTAGGAGATGGCTAAATGAAAGCTAAAGTCGAAAAAATTACTCTTTATAAAAATAGGAGAATTATCGTCATAAGTGATATACATGGGAATCTAAAGCTCTTTAAAAAGCTATTAGAGAAAGTTAATTATACAAAAGATGATGTTTTGATTTTGGTTGGAGATTTAATTGAAAAAGGTGAAAATAGTTTAGAAACTTTAAGATATATTATTCAGCTATCTAATGAACAAGAGGTTTATGTAGTCACAGGAAACTGTGATGTTTTGTGGGAAGATATAAAGTATGAAGTTGATAATGACAGTCTCCTAAAATATATGTTGTTTAGAAAGAACAGCCTATTAAATGAGATGTGTAATGCTCTTTCTATTGAAGTTAATGAAAAATCAGACATGGCTTTTATCAATGAACAATTAAGATTGAATTTCGTTATGGAGTTAGATTACTTAGAGAAATTACCACATATAATTGAAACAGAAGATTATATATTTGCTCACGCTGGCATTACAACTGAAGATTTAGAAAAGAATGAGATAAATAAGGTCATAAAACGAGATGCCTTTATGAATGAAAATTTATTTTTTTCAAAATATGTTGTGGTAGGGCATTGGCCAACAGCAAACTATGGAATAGAAAAAGGTTGCTGTAATCCCATTATAAATGAAGAGCAAAAGATTATAAGTATAGATGGCGGAAATGCCATAAAGACAGAGGGGCAGTTAAATGCACTAATTATAGATGGTGATAATATTACTTTTGATTCGGTGGATGATTTATTAAAAGGAGAGATAATAAAAACTCAATATTCAAATAAGAATACTATTCAAATTACTTGGATTGATAATCTAATTGATATACTTAAAGAAGGAGAAGAATTTAGCCTTTGCAAGCATGTATCTTCAGGTCATAATCTTTTAATTAAGAATGATAAAATTTTTAAAGCTAAAGATGGTATAAGGTGCTATGATTGTACAGATTACTTTATCGATGCAGAAAAAGGCAGTATAGTTTCAATCATAGAAAAGGCTAATGAAATAACTCTAGTAAAAAATGATGGAGTAATTGGATGGGTGCGAAACGAGAATCTTAAACTTTAAAATGTATAAAGGAGGAGAGATAGGAGTGGACTATAACAATTTTTACGATATAATCTTCAAAAGGAAATCTATTAGAAAATATGACTTATCATCACTTGATAATAATATTATTCAAGAACTTTTAGATTATATTAGTAATCTAAAGCCTATGTATGAAAATATAGAAGTTCAAATGAAAATTGTAGCAGGAGAAGTAGTTAGAAATTTATTTCCCATTAAAGCACCTTACTATCTCCTAGTATATTCTGAAGAGAAAGAAAAGCATATAACAAATGCAGGATTTATGCTTCAACAAGTAGACTTGTTTTTATCAGCTAATGGAATAGGGAGCTGTTGGGCAGGGTTGACACAACCTAAGAAGGAAATAGCAAATGAATCTAAATTAAATTATATTATTGCTTTAGCATTTGGGAAACCAGCAGAGAATATACATAGAGATAATCTATCAGAGTTTAAGCGAAAAGCAATTGCAGAAATAAGAAATAATGGAGAAAAAGATGAATTGCTAGAGGCAGTTCGTCTAGCACCATCTGCAGTAAATAGCCAACCTTGGTATTTTAAAGTAGATGAAAATAAGATTCATGCATATTGTGTTAAATCAAATTTAATCAAAGGAATTATATATAATAGGCTGAATCAAATAGATATGGGTATAGGAATTTGCCATTTATGTATAGCAGCTAAGTATTTAGGAGAAGACTATATATTTATTTCTGATAAAGATGCTTTAGATAATCCTCCTAAAGGATATTATTATATAACATCTATAGAAATTTTAGAGAAGGGAATATGAGAAGAAAGTTCACCAAATATCATTGTTAGGAGACAAATATATGAAAATATCACGTGAATGTATTAGCTGTCTTGCTAGACAAGCAGTAGAAATAGCTGAGGAATCAACGAGCAATATTGCAATGCAAGAAGAAATAATAAAAAGATCTTTAAAAGAATTAGGAGAAATGGATTTCAATGAAACAGCACCTGAAATAGCTTTTAGGATGCATCAACATGCTAAGAATATTACTGGGATTAATGATCCATATAAAAGATTGAAGGAACAATACAATGAAATTGCTAAAGAGATTTATGATAGGATTATTGGAGAAAAATGGTTAGATAAGGCAGAAAATCCCTTCGATATGGCCTGTAGGTTGGCTATTGCAGGAAATATTATAGATTTTTCAGCTGGATTAAAGCTAGAGCCTTCAGATATTGTTAAATCTGTTGAGGATAGTATTAAACATAGTATATTTGGTACGGGAACAGCAGCTCTTCGGGAAGCCGTAAAAAAGGCAGATAATATTATGTACATTGCTGATAACTCAGGTGAAATCATATTTGATAAATTTCTATTAGAGAGACTTCCAACAAGCAAAGTTACTTATGTGGTGAAAGGAGGTCCAATAGTTAATGATGCGACTATGGATGATGCAATAAGCACAGGAGTTGTAGATTTAGTAAAAGTTATTGATAATGGTCATTCCGCCCAAGGAACGATTTTAAAAGATTGTTCAAGTACATTTAAGAGGGAATTTAGTAAGGCAGATCTTATTATAAGCAAAGGACAAGCAAATTTTGAAACATTGAGTGATATTAAAGATAAGAATATTTTCTATCTATTGAGAGCAAAATGTAGTTCAGTTGCTTTTGCTATTGGGTGTAAACGAATGGATTATGTTCTTACAAATTATTAGAATAAAGAATATTTTTATCCTTTATAGAAATGGATAGTACATAAGAAAAAGACATTTGCTTAGCGACAAATGTCTTTTTTATTGACATAACAAAACAAAAGTGATAATATAAATCTATATTGGCACTTTTGATAAATATTTACTTATACCCAATTATATTATATATCTTTTTAAAAGCAATGTCAATGGTTTTTTTAAAAATTTATTAAATTATCTATTATAAGGAGGTTATACTGTGAATAGAGATGATTTTGAATGGAAGATTGAAGAGGAATGGTTGAAGGATGTGCTTGTTGAGATTCATAAACAGTATGATAAAAATAGAGATTTTAAAGAAAAAATTAAAGAGGATGCAATTAGGACGCAAAAGGAGCTATGGGATGAAATAGGCTCAGTTTCTATAGCAAATGGATTAGATCAAATTGCAGATTTTATGCAATTTATCAGTTTTATGAAAACACAAAAGATAAGCCATGAATCAACCAGAAGGCTTCAAGAGAAATACGAAAGAATGTCTTCTTCACCCTATTTTGGAAGAATTGATTTTATTGAAAAGGGAGACAGCAAAGCAGAGAAGTGTTATATTGGAATTTCAAATCTTATCAATGATAATATTGACTTCCTTATATATGATTGGAGAGCTCCTATTTCTAGTATGTTTTATGATTGTGAAATCGGAGAAGCTGGTTATACATGCCCTGAAGGAATTATAGAAGGGGAGCTTACTCTGAAAAGACAATATAAAATCAATAATGGAAAAATTGAATACATGTTTGACAGTAATCTCAAAATAGACGATGAGATACTTCAGAATATATTGAGTAAGAGTACTGATAGTAAGATGAAGACCATAGTGACAACAATTCAAAGAGAACAGAATAGAGTAATCCGTGATGAAGAATATAAAATTCTCATTGTTCAAGGTCCTGCGGGGAGTGGAAAAACCTCCATCGCTCTTCATAGAATTGCATATTTATTATATAGATATAGAGAGAAGATAACCCCTCAAAACATAGTGATTTTCTCACCTAATGAAATCTTTAATGATTATATTTCTAATGTATTGCCAGAGCTTGGAGAAGATAATATGTACCAGACAACATTTAAGGAATATATGCATAAAGCTCTAGGTAATGAATGTTCAAAGGAAGATTATTGTGAAATGATGGAATATATTTTGGATGTAAAGGAGACGCCAAATTATCAAAATAGAATTGATAATATACGGTATAAATCTACTGTAGAATTTATGAATATATTAAAATATTATGTATCATATGCGGAAAGGAAAAATAGAGATTTTAGAGATATATTTTTCAGGGATCAATTGATAGTCTCTGCTGATGCCTTAGAAGAACTTTTTTTCCAAGAGGATATAAAGCTTCCTCTAAAAAGGAGGCTTAAAAAGATAAAGAATAGAATATTTTTTCTTATGGAACCATATAAAAAACATAGATCGGAAGAAATCATGGACGAATTAAAAAGTACTGGAAATTATATAAATCATGTGGAGCTTTTAAGAGATAGCATAACTTTAGTAAATGAGGAAATGGCGGATATATATAATGAAATCAATAGAATAACTGAGTTAAATTTAGAAAATATCTATAGAGAGTTATTTGAAAATCTAGAATTTTTTTATAGAAGTTTAAATATTGAATATACTGAGGATAAGATTGAGAAAATCAGAAGATATACATTAGAAAACTTGAATGCTAATAGATTATACTACGAAGATCAGATTATACTTTTATATCTGAAAATTGCATTAGGAGACATTCCTAAAACCTCAGAAATTAAATATGTTATTATTGATGAGGCTCAGGACTATACACCGCTTCAGTATGAAATCTTTTATCAGCTTTTTGAGTCTGCAAATATGACTATATTGGGTGATTTAAATCAATCCATTAATCCGTTTATGAATGTAGGAAATTATAATAATATCTCTCATATATTTTCTCAGAGTAATACTTGTATAATGAATTTAACCAAAAGCTATAGGTCCACAAAAGAAATCACTGAATTTTCCAGAAAGCTGCTAAATAATGAAATTATAGACGAAGGCATACAAAGAAGTGGAGAGAGACCTTTATTTCTTGGATTCCCAGATGAAGAGGCCATAAAAGAAAGGATTCTTGAGGATATAAGGACATATAAGGATAAAGGTTATAAATCCATTGGAATAATAACAAGAACTATAAAGGAAACATCTGAGGTATATAATTTTTTAAAAGAGAAGATTCATATTAAAGCCATAAGGAAAGACGATGATGGATATGTTAGTGATACTTTGGTAATACCGGCATATCTTGCTAAGGGATTAGAATTTGATGTTGTGCTTATTTATAATGTAGGAAATGGGAATTACTACTGTGAGGAGGAAAGGCTGCTTCTCTATACCGCTTGTACCAGAGCACTTCATATTTTATGTATATACTATTCTGGAGAGTGTACGCCATTGCTAGAAGAAGTCATCACGCAATAGTTATTTATATTAAAACTATATTTCTCTAATAAATAGTATGATTATATATGTAATGTATAATAAGAGAGATATCACTTTTAATAGGGATATCTCTCTTATTATGGGATTCTCTTCTTTTTATCTCCTTTTTATTGGAATATAAATATCCATACAGATTTTTTCATATTCCCAAGAATGGCAACGCTCATCATAGAATTCAAAATCTAGCTTTGAGTCATCAATTTCATAGCCAGAATTTGGGAACCATTCTTCAAGTATATATTTCCAGGTGCCTTTGATTGAATTTACAAAGCTATCATCATTTGAATCTACAGCAGGAGTTGTGAAAACAGCATAGGTTGCGGCTGGTACTTCAAGTGTACACATTTCATTAGTTGCATGATTAAAGTTAGTGACTTCTATGCCTAGTACATAAGAAAATTCATCGGTTTCCATATTGGTATTTACACAAATTCCGTATTCTCCGTGTCTAGGGGGGTTTTGTGTTCTATATAAATGTGCTTCCTTACCTTCTATATTACATTGATCCCAAAAGGCAGGAATATCTCTGGAATGAGCATTATTTCTCAGGGTTGTTTTAAACTCATATCCTACTATTTTAAAAGAATCTCTATTTATTATTTTAGGTTGCATTATGATACCTCCAATTTTATTTACTTTAATTTTCTTTAAATCTACTTTTTGGGGAAAACCTATTGGTGCATGTATTCTATAAAAGCTTGGTGTATATCCAAAACATTTCTTAAAGGCCTTTGTAAATCCTGCATGGGTTTCAAATCCTAAATCCAAGGCGATATCAAATACCTTTTTATTATTACTAAGTTCAGAAAGAGCATATTGAAGCTTTCGCCTTGTTACATATTCCATAACGGGAATCCCAACAAAACTATGGAATACCCTATAATAATGATAGGTAGAAAAGCCCGCAATTTCTGCCAGCTTATTAACTGTTATTTTTTCATTAATGTTGTTGTCAATATAATCTATGGTATTTTGGATTAAATCTACATAGTCCAAGAGGATCCCTCCTTTAAAAAGTTAATTTTCGTACGATAATTATATGTTAACATATTTACCGATAAAATCCTTTTCCTACTTTGCTAAGATAGTGAATAATTAAGATAAATGATAGTATCTGATTTTCAGTTAGATTTTATCTAGGATAGAAGCTTTTCTTATTGTACTTGACAATCTGTCATGTGAAAATTAAACTGACTATAAAGAAGGTTATTCAGTGATAAAAATATAATGAATAAAGGGGATGTAGATTATGTTTAGAAAATTACATAAAGAAGCCAATAATTATATGGAAAGTGATAAACCCCTAAAAGAATCAACTGTAAATAAGCCACTAAATATAAAAGGATCTAAAAAGATTTTTAAAATTGCTGCAATAATCGTAGTTATAGGGATAATTCTATCTAAATTTCTCTTGAGAGATAATAGAATAAATATTAATACCATAGCAAAACCAATATATCCAAAAAAAATTGGATTTGAAGATTTTGATGAACAAGTAAAAAGGAGAGAAGATATAGACGAGAACTTTCTAAAAGAACTTGGTAAGTTTTCAATTAAATCATCCTCATTAGTACTGAGTAGGACAGATAAGGATATAAATAGCCTATACTCTCCAATAAGCTTATATATGGCTTTATCTATGGCTGCTGAAACAGCCAATGGAGAGACTCAAGAAGAGATTTTACGAGTGTTGAACATGGATAGTATTGATATGGTAAGAAGTGAAACTGGTAAATTATTTAGAAAACTTTATTATCATAATGAAATAGGGAAATTAAGTCTTGGCAATTCTATATGGTTAAATAAGGATGTGAGGTTTAACATTAATACACTAGATTTATTGGCAAAAGATTACTATGCTAGCTCTTTTAGTCTTGATTTTAATGATAATGAAAGTTCTAAAAAGATTAGTAAATGGGTATCAAATCAAATAGGTGGAAAACTTAAAAATCGTTATGATGACTTTTCTTTAAATCAAGATGATGTTATGACATTAGTAAGCACCATATATTTTTATGATGAGTGGGTAGATCGATTTAATATTAATGATACAAAAGAAGATGAATTTTACCTTGAAGATGGAAATATAGTTAAATCTGACTTTATGAATATGAAATACGGAAGTCATAGTTTTGTAGGAGTTGATGGTTATACTGTTTCTCATCTTAATTTAAAAAACAACGGCAGAATGATATTTATTTTACCTGATGAGGGATTATCTCCATTTGATATCATATCAGACCCGCAGTTATTAGATGAAGCTATTAACTCATTATCAACAGATAAGAGGAAGATGGGAGAGGTTATATTTAAAATTCCTAAATTTAAGTTTTTATCGAAGCTTAAATTAAAAGATATTTGTGAAGAATTGGGAATAAAAGAGATTTTTCAAGAGACTTCTGATTTTACTTCTCTTTCTGATACCAAACCGTTATTTATTTCAGATATCAATCAAAGTTCAACTATATCTATTGATGAAAAGGGTGTAGAGGCAACAGCCTATACAAAAATAGACTATGCTGGAGCAGCCCAGCCAAATGGAAGAGCTGAAATGATATTAAATAGACCCTTTATATTTGCAATAACAGATGTAGAAGTTTCACCTTTATTTATCGGAATTATAAACAACCCAAATATAGAGTAAGATTTATTTAGTTATAATATGTTTTTTGAGAGGAGTATATTTAATGGTGATTAATAAATTAAGTTCAATCAAAATATTAAATAATCAATTAATTCTATTTCACTCTGACGACCACATTGCTTTTGTTACAGATAAGGTAGATACTTCTTATCATAGCCATAATTATATCCAGATAACTATTGGACTTGAACAAGATTTCTACATTACTACAGAAGAAGATTCTTTTTATACAAAAGGAATTATTTTAGATTCTAATATTAGTCATAAGTTACACGGATATAATGAGTGGCAATTGTACCTATTAATTAATCCAGAATCTATATTTGGAGAGTCAATAAAAAGAAAATTCTTACATGAAAAAGAAGTATATTTAGTAGGTGAGGAAGAAATAAATGATATTGTTAAACTTGATATTCAATCAACCTCAGAGAAATCTGGTTTGATTGAATATAATGAGTTTATAAAAAAGTTTAGAGAAATTCTGGGATTATCAAATTTTTATTTGGATCATACAATAGATAGTCGCATACAGGAAATTTTAAAATATATAGAAACTTATCCATTAGATAGATTATCAGTTAAAGAATTAAGCAATGTAATTTTTTTATCAGAAAGTAGATTATCTCATTTGTTTAAAGAGGAAATAGGTATATCCTTAACTAGTTATATTCTCCATAAAAAAGTAGAAAGGGCTTTTTACCTAATACTTAATGGAATGAGTATCACTGATGCAGCAATAGAAGCTGGATTTAGTAGTTCTTCTCATTTTACTAATAGTGTTCGTGATAAATTAGGAATGAGTCCAAGAATAATAATAAAAAATAGCAGATATATGCAAGTATAGTTATGAAAAACACCTTATAATAAAAGAAAAAAGGTGATTATATGGATATATATTTAAAACAAACAAAATTACTAGATTTTAATACACCATCTATTCAAAACTTAATTGTAGAGAAAGGATGGAAGCAACTAGAAGAAAAAGAAAAGATAGCAGCGGTTTATAGCTTCGTACGAAATGAAATTAAGTTTGGTTATAATAGAAGTGATGATATACCTGCTTCGGAAGTTCTAAGGGATGGATATGGACAATGTAATACAAAAAGTATACTTCTAATGGCTTTATTAAGGGCTTTAAATATTCCGTGCAGAATTCATGGCTTTTATATTGATAAAAAAATGCAGAAAGGAGCATTGACAGGAATTACCTATTTATTTGCCCCTAATAAAATAGTTCATGCTTGGTCTGAAGTATATTTCAATAATGAATGGATAGCTTTAGAAGGTGTAATCATCGATGAAGAATATCTTAATCAAGTAAAAGATAAGCTTTATAATTTTAATAATGGATATATAGGTTATGGGATTTCTGTAGAGGATAAAGAAAAAATAAATATCTGCTGGCAGGGGAAAAGCACATATATTCAAAGTTTTTCTATTACAGATGATTTAGGAATTTTTAATAGTCCAGATGATTTTTTTCTTAAATATAATAATACAAGCAGCAAATTAAAAAGATTTTTATTTGATGTTTTAAGAAGAAGAATTAATAAGAAATTAGACTTAATCAGAGGCGGGATTTGTAACTAAACTAGAATCAAGAGATTTTTACTAATATATTTCTAAAAACATAGAAATGGATAATATTTAACTGTAAAAGTTATATATTATCCATTTTTCATATATCGCTTTATTTACGATAGGCTTCAAAAGTAATGACCTGGTTATTATCTGTAGGATAGATACCAAATTTATAATCAGAAGAAATAGTAATATCACTAAATCCAACCTTCTCTAAAATCAGTCTAAATTCTTCTACTCCATACCATTTTAATGGAAAACGCTCTAATTCAGTTTGTATTAATTGACTCTTATGCCATTTTTCATATCGAAAATGAGAAACTGTATATTGGTTAATAAAATTAACTTCTACAAGTGACTCATTTAAGGTGATTAAATCCCCATTAGGAGTCTCCCAGGTTCTCGTTGAAGTATGTCCAATATTAAAATCTGATTGCATAAATATATCAACAATAAGACGCCCACCTACGGAAAGATGTTCATAGAAGCATTTTAATCCATTAATGGCATCTATTGAATTTTCAAGCAATAGAAAAGAACCTGTAGGAATAATAATTGCTTCATATTTGTGAGGTAGAGAAAAAGATTGCATGTTTTCCTCATAGAGATCAGCTCTAAGATTTCTTTCTTTACAATGGAGCTTACATAAATCCAACATCTCAGGAGAAGAATCGATACCGTCTACAATAAATCCTTTCTCCAGCAGGGGAATCAAGATACGGCCTGTTCCTACTGCTGGTTCAAGAATCCTTCCTTTGATACCCTTAAGTCTTTCCATATAAAATTCCACATCTCCAAATGAATGTCCAATAGGTTTATCTATGTTGTATACCTCTGTAGAAAGCTTACTATAAAAACTAAACATATTATTTTGCCTCCTTATGATTGTTATAAAGAAATGCTTTATTTTAATTTAAGCATATAGTAGAAATATCTTCTTTTTAGATGATATGCCTTAAATTAATAATACCATTTAAGAGAATTATTTTCTTATCCTATCTTGCTAATTAAAAAAATTAAAGCAAAATCTCTTAATTAGAGGGGATAAATACTTATTATATTATTGATTTGGCTGAATAGTCATCTTAGTATTAAGTTATTAAATTTAAAGGAGCATCATATTTTGATGCAAAGTTTATAGAACAAAATAATAATAAGCAAAGAGGATTAATATTCAAGTTGTCAAAAGCTATAGCCTTAAATTGAATATAGAGAATTTATAGTATAAGAAGAAATGATTTTAAGTTATCATAATTATGAAATATTAATATGTATTTCTTGGAAAGCATGGATTTTGCATTATTTAGGCTTATTTGTTATGCTTTTAATGAAATTAACAATTTAGAAGGTTACCTACTTAACTATAAATAATTATTATAATGAATTAAAATCGTTGTATAGTATAATGTATTGTTTTGATTTTAAAGCTATATATTTATCTTTGCATGATTTTAATATAATACTTTATGCTTGATATTAGGCTATAAGTAGATTATTTCTTCTTATGGCTTTTTTGTTGTTTAAAATTAGATATTATGAATAAGATAGCTTACTAGCTAAATTTTCATATGGCATATCAAATAAATGTAAAAGGATATTATTAATAGGGGATATGTACAATTAAAGTATAGATAAAATTCTGTGTCTTGAATATAGCCAAAGGAGGAATATCTATTATGAGAGATATAGTATATAATAATTATTATTGGTAAAATGATTTAGTGAGGTTAAGAGCTTGGAGTACAGACGATTGGAAATGAGATTATCAAAATAATTTTGATAGTAAATCCTTAATGCTGGCAGATTATGAAATTTCATTACCACCAATGGTTGCAGCTTATGTATATATACTGCCTATGCTTGTTATTCTTCTTTAAAATACCCAATATCCTTATGAGGGCATGTCATTTAAAAAAATAAAGTTGCTATCCAGCCAGTACATAAAATGAGATGAAACCATACTTGATAAATGATAAGATATGAATATCTCTAAGGAAAGGACCAGTAATATGGAATGGAATGAAAAACTACAAAAAATTATTGATTATGTGGAAAATCATTTACAAAGAAAAGAGGAACCTATTGACCCTGAAAAAATCATTGAAATTGCAGGTTGTTCCTATAATTTTTTCCAAAAAGTATTTTCATATATGAATGGAATAAGTTTGGCTGAATATATTCGATTCAGGAAATTGACTTTAGCTGGATATGATCTTAAAAGCACTGATATTAAAGTTATTGATTTAAGTTATAAATATGGGTACGATTCCCCTACATCATTTACGAAAGCATTTCAACAATTTCATGGTATTTCTCCAAAAGAAGCACGAAATACAACAGTTGAATTACAAGTTTTTCCTAAAATGCAGGTTTCAAAAAAGCAGAGATATTCGTGGAGGATTGAACACAAATCATCACTGAGGCTAATAGGAAAAAGTATTAGGATTTCATGTGAAGATGGAATACATCATATAAAGATACCTGAGTTTTGGAATGAATGTCAAAGAAATGGTATTTTTTCTAAACTAATTTTCATGGATACAGGTATACCTAATGGAATATTTGGTTTATTTGGAAACTATGATGAAATAACTAAGGAGATTGAATATGCAATCATGGTAAATTCGAACCTTAAGATACCAGAGGAATTTCAGGAAATCATTATTCCAGAAGCTACATGGGCTACTTTTGATTGTAAAGGTGCTGTTCCACAGGCAATTCAAAATGGATGGAAATACCTTAATGAAGAATGGCTGATAAAATATCCATTTAGGCACGCCCTATGTCCAGAGTTGGAATGGTATAGTGCAGGTAATTCTTATGATAAAGACTATTTAAGTCAAATATGGATACCGATTATTGAGGAGGAATAGAGAATGGTACATTTAGTTTATTGTGATAATATTGGAAAAAAAGGCGAAAGGATTCTCGATAAGATTTTGGCAGGAACAAAAACTATGATTGTCCGAGGTGCAGCAGGTAGAAAAATACCACACAGCAGAGTATTTGCAGGAGAAACCCTTTATTTTATGGAAAAAGGAACTGCTAAGATTACTGCTAAAGGTATTGTAAAGAATGTAGAAAATTATATTAAATTATCAGATGAGGAAATTTTAAAAATTTTAGGAGAAAATCAATCTAAGTTAAATTTATCTGAGAAACAAAAAAGTCGTTGGCATAAAAAATGTTTATGTTTAGTTGAATTTGAAAATGTTCAGGAAATTCCTGCTTTAGACTTTGACCACCAAGGAAATATGGATGATTGGTTGATTATCGAAAAAATTGAAGATGTTGTAGTTGGTACAAGTATTCCATACAATTATGATAAATCAAAATTTTAGGTGATAATATATGGCAATATGGAACTCAGGGCGTGGCATAGTATCGGCTACAAATATTGTTATATCCATAAAGATGATTCTAAAAAATAAATAGATAAGATAGTCTTAGTTAGATGGATAAAGTTTATGCTCACGTAGAAATGAAAAAGTTTAATGTTTTTAGGAATAACCTTTTAACTAAAACTACGAGAAATAGCTGAATAAAGCTATCTTCATTTTAACCTTCTTTATAATAATTACGGTGAGCCTTATCATAAATGATGCAGACTTTACTTAAAAGTATTGATTGATATGTAAAGTAATAGTAAAATTTAAAAGACTTTAAAGTATATTGATGTGGAAAATGATGATTAGAGATTGGAAGTGTGAAAATATGTATACAAAAACTGAAATACTTAGCATAGCAAAAAGACAATTGGCCCTTGATTATAATTGTCAACTCTCAGACTTTGAAAAAGAAGGAAATACAATTACTGAAAATAAGCTTCTAGAGGGTAGACGTATCTATGAAAGTGATGGATGTTTCCTAAAGATAATTAGTATAGGGGGAAGGGCAATAATCTGTGCTGATGAAAAAATAGGACCTTGGCTTGAAGAAAAGATTCTAAAGCGAGATGCTAACTGGTTGTTTGACTATGATAAACTTAGGGCTATAGATAATAAATTAAGAGAATTTGGTCATGAAATTGATCAGATGCCCCACTTTTATCTACCTAATCCTGTTACTTGTGATATAAAGCCCATTGCTCCAATAAAATGGTTTGAAAAGCAAGAGATATTACAATTTGGGGATGATAGCAGGTTTGATGAAGCTTTTGTTTTTAGTGAGAATTATCCAGATGTTCTTGGAGTTGCCGCTTTTGATGGTGATATTATAATGGGTATGGCAGGAGCTAGTGAAGATAGTAAAACCTTATATCAAATTGGCATTAATGTGTTGCCTAAATATAGGGGAAAAGGTATTGGTATAAATCTAGTTGCATTACTAAAACAGGAACTCTTAAAGCGTGGGAAGGTACCTTTTTATGGAACCGCAGTGTCTCATATAATCTCTAAAAATATTGCTATAAGTGCTGGATTTTTTCCTGCATGGGCAGAAGTATATTCAAAAAAATTAGAGGATTAAGTAAGATAGATTTAAAATATATCCAAATTTAATTTATTTGACATATTTATTAGTAGCTATTATACTATATTGAGAAAAAACTAAATAAGACAGTTCGAAACCATCCTGTCTATAAATAAAACTAAGGGTCTGTAAATAAGAATATTCTATTTTTATAAGGCACTTTGTGCCTTTTTTTATTTGTATAAAATATATTAATAATTTCTTAGTCTATTGTTTAAGGGATATGAAGAACCTTTCTTATTTAGAATTTACTAAAATTAAGGAGTGATAAGAATGAATATCAAATCGTCAGCAATAGGGGAAGAAACTATGGCTAAGAAGGCAGCTATATCAGGGGTTACAGTAGGGCTTTATGTTGTATTGATGTATTTAACCCAAGGGTTTGCCTTTGGACAATATCAGATAAGAATAGCAACATCATTTTACGCTTTAAGTGGAATCTACCCATTTCTAGTACTTCCATTAGCGGTAGGGAATATGGTAAGTAATATACTTATGGGGGGACTAGGAATTCTTGATGCATTAGGAGGTTTCATAGTAGGGTTCGTTACCTCAGGAGCAATTTATTTGATAAAGAAATTTAAGTTAAATGATTGGCTTATGGCCATTCCAATAATCTTTGGACCAGGATTAATAGTTCCTATATGGCTTTCAGTTATACTAAATATACCTTATAAGGTGTTGGCAGCCAGTCTATGTATTGGACAAATTATTCCGGGAATAGTGGGAGTTATTCTTTTTAAACAATTACGAAACAGAATATAAACTTAATAGAAATGGAGGATATAAATATGTCTGGAAGAAAAGAACAAGAATTAGAAGGTATAACATTATTAGGAAATCAAGGGACAAGCTATAATTATAATTACAATCCATCTGTTTTAGAAACATTTGAGAACAAACACAAGGAAAATGATTATTTTGTAAAGTTTAATTGTCCGGAATTTACAAGTCTTTGTCCCAAAACAGGACAACCTGACTTCGCATCAGTGTATATATCCTATGTTCCAGAAAGACTCATGGTAGAGAGCAAGTCTTTAAAGCTTTATCTTTTTAGCTTTAGAAACCATGGAGATTTTCATGAAGACTGTATGAACATAATAATGAAAGATTTAATAAGTCTTTTAGATCCAAAGTATATTGAAGTGTGGGGAAAGTTTACTCCAAGGGGAGGAATTTCTATTGACCCATACTGTAATTATGGTAAGGAAGGAACAAAGTGGAAAGATGTAGCTGAAAAAAGATTATTTTACCATGATATGAATCCGGAGAATATCAATAATAGGTAAAATTACTAATTGAAATAAAAGGAAAACTTTACATTAAGCAGTTCCCATAGGATAATATCATCCGACAGGATATAGTAAAGACTATTTTTTCAACTAATATGGGAATTAATTCGCATATCACGTTATTGGTTTAACCGGATGGTTATATTAGCATTAAGTTATTAAACTCAAGGGGGCCATTATATGAGAACAGTTAAACTTAAGATTGCACAATTGAGAAAAGATAAAGGAATAGGGCAGCAGGAACTAGCAGATGTATTAGGAGTATCTTTTCAGTCAGTTAGTAAATGGGAGACTGGTATAACAATGCCTGATATAACCTTATTACCAAGTATAGCTGAGTATTTTGACGTTTCTGTAGATGAATTATTAGGTTTAAAACCATTACGCCAGCAAGAATATGTGCCAAGAGATACAGATAACCGAGATAATTGGAATGGAAAGACTGACAAACTTTATAAAAATAGAAAGTATTTCTGGAATGATGACTATCTAAGATTTCTTGTAAGAAATGTTTGGCATATAGAATCTCCAAAGGATATTATTGAATTTAGATGTGGAGATGGTTACTTAGGAATGAAATTACTTGGGATTTTACCTAAGGGAAGTACTTATACAGGGGTTGATAGTGAATATTTTATTAATAAAGCTAAATTAAATTTTAACAATACTAAATTTGATGTAAAGTTCATTCCATCAGATATATATTCTCTCGAGTCAAATGAAAAATATGATATGGCTATTTGTCAAGCTGGATTACGCCATATGAATAAGCCTATGGAAGTATTAAGAAAAATGGTGGATTTAGCTAAGGAAGAAGGATTTATCGTCTGTGTAGATGTTAATAGGGAATTTGAAAATGACGGGTTATATATTGATGATATTAGTTATGATTATCTATGTACAGCATTTGATTTTCATAAAGTATGGAAGAAAGAATTAGAGTATGAAGGCAGAGACTATGCAATTGGAATGAGGCTGCCATTTTATATGCAAGAATTAGGTTTATATGATATTGACATTCGTATGAATGATAGGGTAATGTATGTAAATTCTGAAATGGAAGATTATGAAGAAAAAGTGCAAGATTTTATTGAAATCAACGGATTGGATGAATCTTTTGATATTGGCAGTCAAGAAAATACTATTGAACTATTCATGAATCGAGGAATTGATAGAGTTGAGGCAGAGAATTATATAAAAATGAAAGATAAGATAGCAGAATATTTTAGAAATCCTGAGAATAAAAAATCATTTTTAAAAGTACAAGGACTATTAATTACCTATGGGAGAAAATAAATATAATATGTAGATGCACAATTGCTAGTAATAGTATTTTTTATAGAGACTACTATTTAAGTAATAGCGAGATAAAATATTTTAATATCAGACCATTAGTATATCTAAATTATATATGGTGGCTTACAGTATACGAGGTCCTACTTTTCCTTGATTTATAAGGAGATGTAGGACTTCTCTTTGTATTTGCTAATTATGACATCAAAGCTTTAAATTCAGTATTATAGAGGTTTTATACACAATTCTCGAAGGTTATTTTCATCTAATATATACTGATTTTATAATGGATTGAGATTCAAATTCTTTAAAAGCTCTATTTAGGTGTTCATAAGTTGTTCCTAAAAATAGAGGAATTTGAGCTTGAGATGATATAATTTTTATTTGTTATATGCTCAGCTACATAACTAGATAATCTATTTATAAAGGGATAAAATTGTAAGAATTATTATTAAGTGTATAAATCATAAAAATTTGTATGTTATAATTATAAAAGATAAACATATGGAGGAGATTATTATGAAGTATGAAGTTATAATATTTGATGCAGATGAGACTTTATTTGATTTCAAAAAATCTGAAAGAGAGGCTCTTAGGTGTACTATGATTGAATTTGATATAGAATATGATGAAGAATATCATTTAAATGTATATAAGGATATAAATACGGCTATATGGAAAGAGTTTGAAGATGGACTTATTACTCAGAAAGAATTAAAGGCTGAGAGATTTAAGAGATTATCAGATAGACTAAATGCTGGATTTGATGAATTTAAATTTGCAAAATCATATATGAAGAGTCTATCTTATGGATCATTTCTATATGATGATAGTATGGACCTTGTGGAAAGTTTGCATAAAGATTATAGACTCATCATAATCACTAATGGTCTTAGTGATGTCCAAGATAATAGAATAAGAAAATCTATTATAGCAAGATACTTTGCAGATATAGTAGTATCTGAGGAAGTTCAGGTATCAAAACCAGATTCCAGAATATTTGAACACGCTTTAAATAATATAAAGTATACTGATAAAAGCAAGGTGTTGATGGTAGGAGATAGCTTAACATCTGATATACAAGGTGGAATAAATTTTGGTATAGATACATGTTGGTTTAATCCTAATAAGATTGTGAATGAAACAGAAATAAAACCTACCTATGAGATTTCTAATTTGATGGAACTTAAGGATATTCTTAAAAAATAGATAATAATCAAGAAATAACTTGAATTGACATGACAGCAATATTATTATATGATTTACTTGTAACAATATGATGGTGAAAGGTGGAGTGCTATCCGGCACACTTGATGTTAAATAATCATATAGCATAAGTGAGACGTGGAAGAGAAAGATAAAATCTTGAGTTGAATAGATATACATCACTGTTGATTATAACAGTTTTTTGTTGTATCTAGTTTATCAATAAAGATTTTATTTTTATTCTCACGGCAATAGCACCTTATAATATTTGAAGGAGCCGTAGATTAAAACTATGGCTCTTTTTATTTATACCATAATCATATTGTTACATGTAATTATAAAAGAAGAGAAGATTTCACAGATACAATATATAAGAGATAGTATTGAATAATTTTTATGGAGTTCTTATCAATAAAATGTTAAGAGAATTTGTCGAAACAACGTTAGAATATACTAAGGGATTATAAGAGAACGTTAATAGAAAATTTATGATGAATTTGTATTTTACGAAAATTAGAATAAAGATTTAAATAATAAGAATTGATTGAAAGGGTTAGGTGATATAAAATGATAAATAAATTATTTGAATATACAAAAAAGCCAGAAGTGTATGCACCAAGTAGCGGAAGATTTTGGGATGATAAACATATTTCAAAAGAGATGTTAAAGGCTCATCTACATCCAACAATGGAGGCTGCAAGCAGAAGTCATGATTTCATCCATAAATCAGTAGAATGGATTCAAACAGTAGCTCCTTCAGAAACTAAGAGGAGAGTTTTAGATTTGGGATGTGGGCCTGGAATATATGCAGAGAAATTATTTTATAAGGGATATTCAGTAACAGGGATAGATTTTTCCAAAAGATCTATAGAATATGCTAAGGAACAAGTAAGCAGACAAGGATATAACATTGAATATATCTACAAAAATTACCTTGAGATAGATTATGATAGTATATTTGACCTAGTTCTCTTAATCTACTGTGATTATGGAGTGTTATCACATGATGATAGAGCAATCTTATTACAAAAAACCTATTCTGCTATGAAAGAGGGAGGGAAGTTTATATTTGATGTATTTACACCAAAGAACTATGAGGGGAAGCAAGAAAGTAGCAATTGGTACTTGCACCAAGGAAGTGGATTTTGGAAACCAGAGACTCATCTATGTTTACAATCCCACCATATTTATGAAGATAATATTAGGCTTGACCAATATGTAATTATTGATCAGGAAAACAAGATAGATGTTATTCGTGTGTGGGATCGTTGTTATACAAAAGAGATGATAATTGGCGAGCTTGAAAGAGTAGGATTTAAAAGCATTAAAACTTATTCCGATGTTTCAGGAAAGATGTATGATGAAGAATCTAAAACAATATGTGTTGTAGCACAAAAGTGAAATTTGGTAAGTAACTATAGATTCATTAAAAATAGATGTTTGTTATATAATGTAGTATAATAGTGTCAGAATATATAAAGTATTAAAGGTGATACTTATGGAGTGCTATCCAAGGAAGAATATAATGAATTAGTTGGAATTATAAATATGTTTTTAAAATTATCCTATTGGAGTTAAAAGACTAAAAATATTTTTAGTCTTTTTTACTAATTATAATATCTGCTTATGGCTTTTTCTACGGGCTAAGCATAATTATTGTATTTAGCATAATATTTAATCTATTATACAAATGGGTAAAATATATTTAGTGAAATTATTCGAAAGGAGGATATATTTATGTTTTCTAGAAATTTAGATAAAGCTAAGGAAGCTTTTAAAAATAGAGATATTGAAGCTACAATTAATGCACATAAACAAAATTATGAACCTCATAGCTCAGGTGAAGGAAAGTATATTAAAAATCTTATCTATGGTGGATTAGATGGAATAATTACTACATTTGCAGTAGTTGCTGGTGTTGCAGGTGCATCTCTTAATGGTGGCATAGTACTAATTATGGGATTTGCCAATTTAATAGCTGATGGTTTGTCTATGGCAATTGGAGATTATTTATCTACAAAAGCAGAGATAGAATATCAACAACTTGAAAGAGAAAGAGAAAGTTGGGAAGTAGAACATTATCCTGAAGGAGAAAAACAAGAGATGATAGAGCTTTACAAGGCCAAAGGATTGAGTGAAGAAGATGCTATTAAAATAACAGATATACTTTCAAAAAACAAAGATACATGGATTAGTGTCATGATGGTAGAAGAATTAGGAATTGTAGAAGAAAAGGAATCACCGATTAAAAATGCATTAGTTACCTTTGTTTCCTTTTTAATTTTTGGATTTGTTCCTTTAATAGCATATGTATCATCAACATTTATACCAGGCATGGGTGATATGACCTTCATATTAGCTTGCATATTAACTGGGGTAACCCTTTTTATTTTAGGTGCTCTAAAGGTGAAAGTAACTGTGAAAAATTGGTTTACCTCCGGACTAGAGATGCTTATGGTTGGGGGAATAGCAGCTATAGCGGCATTCCTCATAGGTAAACTATTAGCTGGTCTTGCATAAATTTAAAAGAGACAAATCATTTCATGGAGTTTTAAATTTAAGGTTTTGATGAAGACGAATTAGAGTGGTAGATTATTTTTATAAAAACAATCTACTGCTCTTAATTTTACCCTTTCTGCTTAGGATGTCTAATTTCTAATTTAGTTTTTATTGCAGGTTTATGATTTCCAAATTAAGTTCTTGCAAATACTTAATTATTCTTGGTAAAGCATCAATAACAGCTTGAGATTCATGGAGAAGAATGATGGAACCTGATACATTGGAGTTTTGAATAGAATAAAATATCTTATCTGCATCGCGGGTTTTCCAATCTTCTGGATCATTATTCCAAAGTACTATTTTATATTCCTGATTGTATATTAAATCTTTTATCTGTTTATTAAGAGAGCCATAAGGTGGTCTAAAGAGATTTATCTTTTGATTGGTTACTTCTTCCAGTAATTCAATAGAGTCTATAAGTTCACTTTTTTGTTTATCATAAGAAAGAGTAGGCATATTAATATGATTCATAGAATGACTACCAATAGAGTAGCCGTTAGATTGAATACACTGAACGTAATCGGGATATTTCTTCACATTAAGTCCAGTAAAAAAGAATGTTCCACCAACTTCATATTTTTTTAGTACATCCATAATCCCTATAGAATATTGAGAAGGACCATCATCGAAGGTAAGAGCAACACTTCCTTCTGGAACGCTATATGTTATTGATTCTTCAAGTTTTATAAAAGGAATAGCGGGTTCAATAGAAGAGAGGTCTTCAATTGTTATACTATTCTCTGATTCCAAACTTTCACTTTCTTTCTCGGTTAATTCATTATTTAATTGAATTGACTGAGCCAGTGCCTTTTCATCAAATGCGGTTTTATTCAGATAAAGACGGCTTAAATATCCAAATAATATGACGAATATTACACTCATAATAGCAATAGATGTCATTTTAAATTTACCAATGTAATTCTTTGATATCTTTTCCTTATCTTTATGCGGTTCATCATTTGATTCTAATTTTATAGGTATGAAGATTGGCTTGTCCAAAGCAGCAATGTCTTGACAACGTTTAATAGTATTTAATTTACTTATATAATCTTCTGAGCATGAAAAACTTATTATCTCACTTTGATCACAATATGTTCGTGTCAATACACTTTTATGTTGTTTTTGGATTGCGTCCCATGAGCTATTAAAGGATAATCTATATTTATGTTTTTCATCAAGCTGAATAAGGTCTTTTAAATTCTCAGCTGTATATTTATCAACTTCCCAAAACATTTCAATATCTTGTTCAAATGAGAGCCTTACTTGTAAAAAATATTTATCATATTCATTTTTAATTTCTTTTAATTCAAGTAGTTTTCCGCTATAAATTGACATAGTTGGCCCCCTTTCTTTAGGTTTAAATAAAGTTCTGGTAATTGTTTACCTTGAATCAGATATATTAGAATTAATTGCCTTTGAAGAAAAAGAGGAAGACATTCGTTCTGTAAAATCATTTATGGTTTTCATCAATTGAGATTTCTCATGAAGTATTTTTTCATATTGCTGTGCATATTGTTGGTTTTCCGTTTCCAGCCTTCTAATATTTTCTTCAAGCTCATTGATTTTTAGCATATTTTGATATTGAGCATTCATAGACTCCTCGTTAAGTTTATTGTATTTATTAATTTCAGTTTCAAGTTGATTTGAAATCTTTTCATATTCCATATTTGAATTGTTTTGATACTCTTTATAATCTTCCAGCAATTGATCGTAGTTCATTTGTTTGTTTGTTAAGCTATTTTCTAGTCCGCGAATTTCTTTATTCTTCTCCTGTAAAAGCTGATCTTTTTTCATTAAATCTTGCTTAATACGACTAATTGCTTCATTAGCAGCATATAATTGTTCCTCAAGGCCTTTATTTTTATAGAATATCAATTGACGATCTTTTATGATATTTTCCATGGAAACAATTAAATCTAGAACTACTTTGTCTTGATTATCTTTTGAAAATAGGGGATTATTGTTTTGTGTACTTATTTGTTCAGACTCTTTCAAATTAAGAAATTTCTCTTCTTTAATAACTTCCGTTACTTCTACTTGTTGTTCTATATTGTTTAGATCTAAAAGGTTTTGATTAGGATTAGTAGTTTTAAACCAACTAATGCCTTTTTTTTTAGTACTCTCTTTGGTCACAATATCATCCTCCTATATAAATGGCTTAATAAAAAACTTCTATCCATTTAATTATAGGCAAAAAGTAGAGGTAACAAAATAGTACAAAACTCCTATAATATTTTCAATATTGAAGTAAATTCATAGGGAGAAATGTAGGATAAAGAGATATGTAATACTTTAATGTCAAATAGTATATGAATATTCTTCTTATTTTTCTTGACCTTAGCCTTAGGATAAGGTTTATAGTGTATATAGAATGATAAACAATGGAGGTTATATAATGGAGAGACTTTATTCTGTAAAAGAAGTATCTGAGATATTTAATATATCTACAAATAAAATTAGATTCTATGAGAAAAAAGGATTAATTAATCCTAAGAGGAACGTTGAAAATGATTATAGGTATTTCAATGAAAATGATTTAATAAAACTCCATACAATTTTAATGTATAGGGAATTAAATTTACCAATTGAAAGCATTAGAGATATATTTAAGGATGAGAGTAAAAACAATTTATTAAATCATTTCTATACTCAATGGGAAGTTGTGAATAACCAAATCCATAAGATGCAGCTGATAAAAGGATCTTTGGAAGACATTATGGATAATGTATATGAGAGTGAAAATGAGAGTTATAAGGCAGAAATAATAAAAGTAATAGAATCAATGAATGAAATATGGAAGGTTAAAAATGAATGGAAGGATAAATGGGATTTCAATAGTTGGGCTAAAACTTATGATGAATCAATAAGAAAAGATTATAGCACATTAAACTTTTATAAAAACTATGATAAGTTATTAGACACTGTTTTTGAAGAAGCGGTAGCAGATAAGAAAATGACAATTAAAGTATTGGAAATAGGTGTGGGGACAGGGAATCTATCAAGAAGATTTTTAGATAAAAATTATGATATAATTGGTATTGATCAATCAAGAGAAATGTTAAATATAGCGAAGGAAAAGTTTCCAAAATTAAAGTTAAGATTAGGTGATTTTCTAAAGATTCCTTTTGAAAATAATAAATTTGATGTGATAGTATCAACCTATGCATTTCACCATCTAGATGAAGAGGAAAAAATTATTGCAATCAATGAAATGCTTAGGGTTTTAAAATTAGATGGCAAGATAATCATAGGAGATCTAATGTTTGAAAGTCAAAAAGATAAAGGAGAAATTATGAAAACTTTAACTAAAGATGAAATTGAAGAAATAGAGGATGAATATTATTCAAATATTGATTTTTTAAGAGAACAATTTGAAATTCATAGGAAGAAATTAGAAGTAACTAGAATAGATAAATTAGTCTTTGTGGTTGAGGTGAATTAAAATTTGAATTATAATATATATAATTTTAGGGGAGAGTGACCATAAAAATAAGGGAGGGATTTTATGAAGGAAATGAGAAGGAAAGATAGAGAAATGGACGAGAATTTTGCCTATTCCATCATAGACAAAGCTAAATTTGGAACCTTAGCCACTATTGATGAAGAAGGAAATCCTTATTGCATTCCAGTTTCTATTGCTAGATGTGATAATAAAATATATATCCATTCTGCATATCAGGGTAGTAAAATAGAAAATATAAAAAGAAATTCTAAAATATGTATATCTTTTGTTGGAGATGTGAATGTTCCACCACCAGGACCTGCTGGAGAATTAGAAAAAGCTATGGAAGACCCCAAAACCTTTAGAAAGATAGCCAGTCAAAAATTTACCACTGAATTTGAATCAACAGTAGTTTTTGGTAGGGCTAATATTGTTGAAGATGAGAAGGAAAAAATCTTAGGGCTAAGGCTGTTATCAGAAAAATATAGTCCTTGGAATATGCCATATTTTGAAGCAGCTATTGAAGGTTCTTTAAAGATTACTTGTGTAATACGTATTGATATCGAAAGAATTACTGGAAAAAGAAAGAAGTATGATAAAGGCGGCGTAGAGATGAAATGGGGTAGAATGGAATAGTGTAGTTAAAGTTATGAATATTTTTTGAGATCATTTTATTGCCATAAAAATGCTAAATATATATTTAGCATTTTTATTTTTATATAAAGGTATTATTCTTTGAGTAATAATAATATTAATTAAAGATTTTCCTGACTTATAGTTAGATTAGTCTTATAAGTTTAATATATTATATTGACTTCTAATGCATATAGCTATATGATATATATCGACGCGATATATTAATATTAAGAAAGGTTGATGCTAATGATAAAATTTATAATTTTAGGTTTTTTAACATATAAAAACCTCACAGGGTATGATATAAAGCAAATTATGATTCAAAGTACATCAAATTTTGCTAATGCAAGTTTTGGAAGTATTTACCCTGCACTAAATAAATTAGAAAAAGATGGTTTAATAAACTCTACTAAGGTTATAGAGGATGGAAAATACAAGAAGGTATATTGTATCAATGAAGCTGGAAATGATGCATTTATTAAATGGCTAGAAGAGCCTATAGATTTTATGAGATCTTATGAGGATATTCTTACCAAAATATTTTTCTATGAAAAACTTCCAAAGAAAAAGGCTTCACAGCTTGTGGAGCAGTTAATTGGAGATATTAATAAAAAGTTAGAGGAGCTTGAAAGTCTTGAGGCTGAGATTAGGGATAAGGCAGGGTATTTTGAAATGTCAACACTTTATTTTGGTATAGATCATTTGAAATTTATGACTAGTTGGTATGAAAAATTCTTAAAGGATTTAAATAATAGATAAGGGAGGTATGTATAGGTGAAAGCATTAATACTTAACGGTGCATTAGAAAACGACCAAAGTATGGAAAGAATAAACAAGCTTACTGAAGAGACACTTATTGAACATGGTTATGAAGTAGAATCTATTGTACTCAATGAAAAGAAAATAGGAGAATGTATGGGGTGTTTTGGCTGCTGGGTAAAGACTCCTGGAATTTGTGTAATAGATGATTATGGACGAGTGCTTACAGAAACTATAATTAATATGGATTTAGTAGTATATCTTACGCCTGTAGTCTATGGAGGATATTCATCTGAACTTAAAAAGGCTTTAGATAGAATAATTCCTTTATTACTTCCATTCTTTAAAAAGATTAGTGGAGAAGTGCATCATAAGGAGAGATATAAAACATATCCAGAGGTAGTAGTGTTAGGATTGATGTCAGAAGAAGACAATGAAATGGAAGAAGTATTTAATAATCTTCTCAAGAGAAACTCTTTAAATTGGTATAATTCTTTCAGCGGAGGAACTATACATAATAAATCAGAAGAACAGATAAAATATCAATTAAAAGAGAAGTTAAGTCATAGAAAGGGGATATAATATGTTAAATGAGAAAAAGGCATTGTTATTAATTGGAAGTCCTAAAAAGAAAAACAGTACCTCCGAATCCCTAGGAAATTATTTACTTGAAGGGCTGAATAAAAAAGGATATATTTCTGAGAAACTTCATATAATTTCTATTCTAAAAGATGATGTAGAAGGTCTATTTGCCAAGGTAAATGATGCTGATATAGTTATAGTTTCTGCCCCTTTATACGTGGACAGTTTACCATCTCCTTTGATTAAAGCTTTTGAGCTTATAGGACAAAATAGAAAAGGAATGTCAAATTCTAAAAGCCAAAGGTTTATTTCTATTGTAAATAATGGTTTTCCAGAATCATTTCATAGTAATACAGCTCTTAAAATATGTAAAATATTTGCAGATAATGCTGGATTTCAATGGCTTGGTGGTCTTGCAATAGGATGCAGTCCTGCAATAAATGGCATGCCAATTAAAAACTTAGGCGGCATGACTAGAAATATAGTAAAATCTTTAGATATAACTATAGATAAAATAGCTAAGAATGAAAGTATCCCTTTAGAGGCAATAAATTTAGTATCAAAAGAAATAATACCTAGTTGGTTATATACATTAATTGCTAATAGAGGATGGAAGATTCAGGCTAGGAAGTTTAATGCTCATAAAAGCTTATATATAAAGCCTTATATAAAATAAATATAATTCACCTAAAAATCTTCTTATAAGGGGATTTTTAATATTGTTTTAATATGATAGACAGCTTAAGATATCTTTGTTTCTATATATAAGGTATAATTATTCTATAATTACAGATCCATAAAGGAGAAAAAGTCCAATGAAGTTATATAATCTAATATTCATCACATTAGGAATTATTTCTATGGTAATTGGAATGATAGGAGTCATTATACCTGTATTACCAACAACACCATTTTTGATATTAGCATCTATGTTTTTTGTAAAGGGATCTGAGAAATTTGACTTATGGCTTAAAAGCACAAAATTATACAAAGATTATGCAGAAGATTTTATTAGAGATAGGTCAATGACATTAAAGAGAAAAATAACAATAATGTTGATCTCTGATTTAATGTTATTATTTCCATTAATAATTGTAGGAAAGGTATTTATTAAATTGTTTATAATATTGATAGCAATTTTCAAGTATTATTATTTTATCTTTGAGATAAAGACTAAGAAAGAATAATTGATTCACAAAACATTTAATATTTTGTAGCTCTAAGTTATTTGATATAAATTATATTTTCCTGTATTATTTCTAATAAAATTTGCAGAATCAGTTTAAATACAGCATGAGATGTGCCAGTATCTGTCTTTTCTAATTTTTCCCCAATATAATTGTCTATTGTTTTTATTGTTTTTTCATTTGCCCTAAATTTATACCACTTGCAACTATTAATATAGGTTTTGAAATGTTTATCCTTTAAAAATTAAAGATTTATCTATTTGAGATACATTATGTCCTACTGCATCTGCCGCCTCTTGAGCAGTTCTAGTTGAAGCACAAAATTCAATTGCATTTAAATTTGACCCAACTTATTCCAAAAATGTTTTGAATTTTTCAGTACTTTTACTCAAATCATATGACATATGCTTCTCTCCTTATTTGATTAAATTATTATAAATAATATAAAGATGAACTTTGAAATATGTGAATTATAATAAAGTCAGTAAATATTTATCTTATACTTTCATTAAATTACCTAGTATTTAAAATCGTTAAAACATACAAAATAATAAAGAATAAAACTTTGATATAGAGGTGAGAATTTTGGCAAAAAGACCATTGAATTCTAATGCTGTAAGAGCTTTAGAAGAAATGAAAATGGAGATAGCCAATGAAATGGGCTTATCAAATAATCTTTCAAATTTAGATCCCATAGAGAATATATTTACTGCTGGTACAGTAGGTGGAATGATGACTAAGAAATTAGTTGAAATGGGACAAAAACAGCTTATAGATAAATAATAAGATTGTGGTCATCTTTAGATGAAAAAATTATTAAAAATAAGGAGGTGCAGATTATGAATAATAAACCAAAACCAGATGATAGAAGAGATAATGTTGAGAAGATACAATTTAATATTGACAATACAATTAAAAATTACAATCTTGCAGAAGAAGTGATTGCAAAAACAGATGATGAAAAGACTAAAGAAGCATTAATGGAGAAAAATAAAAGGAGAGAAGAATCTCTAAAGGGAATGAAAGAAGAAATTAAAGATGAGGCAATAGCAAGAGAAAATAATTACAAGTAAATGAAATTGAATGTAAAATAAGGCATGGGTAGAATGATACCCATGTTTTTTTCTATTACTTATTTTTCTCCGGAAGTATATAGGTGATGTAATTGGCAATAGGTATTATTACTCCACCGCCTAAAATATTGCCCAATGTCACTGGAATTAAGTTTGAAAACCATATATTAGACCAAGTAGTATTAAGTCCCGAGTACTTTGCTAATGGTAAAAAAAACATATTAGCCACACTATGTTCATATCCAGATAAAACAAACAACATTATGGGAAACCATATAACAAATATCCTTGAAATTATATCTTGTGCTGCTGCAGCCATCCATACTGCAAGGCAGACTAATATATTACACAGTACTCCTCGTATAAGTGCGGTTTGAAAACTTAAAGACATTTTAGAACTACCTATATTAAGTGTAACATCTAGCACACTTTGACTTACCAGGTATGATTTGTGTATAAGGTAAGCCAGAGTTAAAGAGCCTATGAAGTTTCCCAAATATACTAAGAACCAATTTCTCAATAATCCATATACAGATATTTTTTTATCCATTATAGCCATAGTCATTAAATTATTTCCAGTGAAAAGCTCGGAACCTGAAAAAACTACAAGCATTAGACCGACAGGAAAAACTAAACCACCTGCGAATTTCATTAGTCCAACATCTATATTACCTAAGGTTTGCATGATTACAATATCACCAAAGGCTCCAAAACCAATATAGGCTCCAGCCATTATTCCAAGGATTAGTAGCCTAGTTACTGATAAACTTGCTTTTGTTTCTGCTGAGGCAATGATTGATTTTGCTACTTCAGAGGGTGCAAGAAATTTCTTCTCCATGTGCATTACCTACCTTCATATTTTGTGATATAAATTATTCTGTATTAATATTTTCTCTATATATTAAAAAATAATACAGTAATGAAAATTAAGGATTATAATAAAAAAATAGATTAGTTTTCAAGAATATGATTATAATTAAGTACTATGTTATAATAGAAGCAAATTTATTAACAAAATACATTTGGGAGAGTTTTATATGGCTAGAGATTATTTTCTCTTATATCTAATTTATGGATTTGCATTTATCAATATGGGGATATTTTCCATTCAAGGAAAAGATGCAGAAGTGACTGATTTACCACTGGTAAAATCATTGAAATATTTAGGATACTTTGGCATTAGTCATGGTATAACAGAATGGATTACAATGATTGAAATCCTAGATATTTATTCCCATCTACATACTTTTTTATTTATTATAAAATATTTTTTAAAAGCAGTTTCATTTGCCTATTTGATGATTTTTGGAATTAGTTTATTACCATTAAAACATAGATATCGAAAGATTATTCTTAAAGTTCCTATTATATTGTTTTTAGTGTGGCTGACGGGTTTTATTTTATTATCTGTTTATTATGGACAAGATTATCTTATGTTAAATCCAAAATATAACATTATAGTACTAAGATATATAATGGCACTTTCGGGCGGTGCAGTATCGGCTATTGCCTTGTACTTAAATGGTAAAATCATAGAGAAAAGAAAATCTAATAGTATGGCTAAAAGATATAAAGGATTAGCATGTATATTTTTAATCTATGGCTTTTTAGATGGACTTATTGTAAAAAAGATGGATTTTTTCCCTGCTAATATTATTAATGATAATTTATTTCTAGAAATTTTTCAATTTCCCATTCAAATATTTAAAGCATCTGTTGGAATAACTATTAATTTTCTATTAATTAAGGTAATAGATACATTTGGTTGGGAACAGAAAGAAAAGATAAATAGATTGGAAGAACGTAGAATAGCCTCTGAAGAAAGAAGAAAGCTGGGACTAGAGATACATGACAGTATAATACAAAGCCTATATGCAGCAGGACTAAAGGTAGAATATTTGATAAAAAATAAATCGGAAGATAGTATAGAGCCTATGTTGAAGGAAATAAAAATTGACTTAAATAATACAATAGATAAGACTCGTGAATTTTTGTCATCAAGTACATTGGAAATTATAGAAATGGAGGATTTAAACTATAGTCTTCAACAATTAGTAAGGAAGTTCAATGAAAATCAGGATATCCCAATAGAGTTCAAAAGTAATACATCTCAAACAAACTATGGGCATTTATCTCCAGAGAAATCTACGCAAATTTATTATATAGTTCAGGAGGCTATTAGCAATGTAATTAAGCATTCTAAGGCTATTTATGCAGAAGTTTTATTAGAGAGTAAGTATGATTTTCTATATATTAAAGTAATAGATAACGGTTTAGGAATTTCTATGAAGGGTATGAATGTTGAAAAACATTTTGGGATTAGTTCCATGGAAGAAAGGGCTAAGAGAATTGGAGGAACACTTAATATTGATAAAATAGGGAATGGTACAAAAGTGGAGATTATGATACCTTGGGGGGATACAAGACATGAATGATAAGATAAAGGTCTTATTAGTAGATGATCATAGTGTGGTTAGAGACGGATTAAGACTATTGTTGCAATTAAATGATGGTTTAGAGGTATGTGGAGAGGCAGCAACATTAAAAGAGGCTATTATGATGGCTATTAATACTAATCCAGATGTTATCCTATTAGATTTTAAGCTTCCTGATGGTGACGGAGTAAATGGTTGTATTAGTATCAAGAATTTATTTCCAAATATCAAAATTATTATTTTAACAGCTTATGCAGAGGAGCATATAGTTATGGAAACCATTAGGGCGGGGGCTGATGGATATTTATTAAAAAATATTGAATCAGAAGAGTTAATAAAAACTATATTGTCTGTATATAATGGGGATTCAGTGCTGGACCCTTCTGTTACAGAGGGAGTTTTTAATAGTATAAAGCTAGACAATCAGAAAATAGAAGAAAGTTCGGAGTTCAGTCCGAGAGAAACGAAAATATTACAAGCTCTTAGTTTAGGTAAAACCAATAAGGAGATAGCAGAATCATTGTCAATTTCAGATAAAACTGTTCGAAATTATATTAGTAATATTTTTAAAAAGATAAATGTTTCAAATAGAACAGAGGCAGCTAGTTATTGGATTAGAAAAAGGAACTTAAGATAGGACAAATGTACCTAGCTTAGGGACAAAATTCAGAATATGAAATCCTTTTTTTACATGGTAAATTATTAATATGAAGTTTTTACACTTACACAAAAGATAAAGAACAATTTAAGCACAAAAGATGAAGAAGTCAGTTTACTATTAACGTAGACTGGCTTTTAAGCTTTATAAGTATTTAGAAAGATATTGACTGTTATATAATCTTTCTGTATAATTTATTATGTAAATTTAATCAAATATATAATAAATATAAAGGCAGATGGGCGGCTTCCAATACCCATTTGCTTTTTTGTGTTAAAAAATAGGAGGATGACGTAAATGAAAAAGACATTAAAAGACAAGAGGTTCTTCCTTGCAATTCTTACATTAGTTATACCTATAACTTTACAGAACTTAATTAGTTCATCTCTAAATATGGTTGATAATTTAATGATAGGAAGACTTGGAGAAAGTTCCATTGCAGCTGTAGGTTTAGTTAATCAATATTTTTTTATATTCATGTTATGTTTAACAGGAATTAATGCAGGAGCAGGTATATTTATGTCCCAATTTTGGGGTAAAAAGGATATTTCAAATATAAGGAAGATGTTAGGATTAGATATGATTTTGAGTCTTATAGTTTCATTTTTATTTTTTATTCCAGCATCTTTATTCCCTAGAGAAATAATAAAAATATTTACTAAGGATACTGAAGTTATAAATTTAGGAGTTCAGTATATTAGAATTATTTCAGTAACCTTTGTACTTACTAGTATTACTCAAGCCTATTCTACAACATTAAGATGTATTGGTATTGCAAGACTACCAATGTTTGGAAGTCTAATAGGTGTATTAACAAATGCTTTTCTGAACTGGGTTTTTATATTTGGACATTTTGGATTTTCTGCAATGGGAGTAGCAGGGGCAGCCATAGCTACTAGTATAGCTAGATTTGCAGAGATGATATTTATAATTGTCTGTGCCTATAAGTCTAACTCAGTTATTCCTAGGAAACTAAAAAATATTATAAGATTTGACCATGAATTTGTTAAGATGTATTTTAAAACATCTTCATCGGTAATAGTTAACGAGTTAGTATGGTCCATAGGACTGTCTGTATATTCAATAATATATGCTAAAATAGGTATTCGTGAGGTAGCTAGTATGCAGATAGCAAGTACTATCAATAATTTGTTTATGGTTTTCTCTATAGGTCTTGCTAATGCAGCGGCTATTATGATAGGAAATAAAATTGGAGCTGGTGAAGAAAAAATAGCAATTAATTATGCAATAAAGTTAGGTATATTTGCTCCAATTGTAGGATTAATAACAGGAATATCATTATGGATTGCATCTCCTGCAGTTGTAGGATTATTTAAGATTAATAAGGATACATTAGATATTACAATTACAGTACTTAAAATCATGGCCTTTTTTGCACCACTTAGGTTTTTCAATGTCCTTATGATAGTAGGAATATTTAGAGGAGGGGGAGATACGACATATTCCATGTTAGTACAACTTGGAACAATTTGGTGTTTTGCTATTCCAGCAGGATTTATTGCAGCAACATATTTTAAATTACCGTTGGAAAAAGTATTTTTTATAATATCCTTGGAGGAGGTTGTAAAAATATTTTTCGAGGCTAAACGACTTCGCTCTAAAAAATGGATAAGAAATGTTGTGGAAGAATTAAATAGTATAAATATAGCTGCATAAGAAAAATACTCCTTTGGGAGTATTTTTTAATATAGATTGTCATCTAGTGTGGAGATAGCCTTTTCTAAATCAACCTCAGCAGTAGATATAGCTTTTTCTCTACTAACATTTGGATCACCTAAATATCCGCCATTACTCTTAAGAATATCTCTAGCCTTCTGAGAATCCTCACTATTTGCATCTACACTAACAACGTAATTTATACTTGCAACTTCTTCAAAAGAACCCATTCCGCTAACCATAGGGCTAGCAGCAGCTAAGGGAGAATTTCCTTCATTTAAGCCAGTCGAACCAGAGTTTAAAACTAATTGAGAGAGGCTAGGTGCTGTACTTGTTCCTGGATTATTTGTTTTAATATTTCTATTTCCAATATAATGATCGTTAATATCTACAAAAGCACCACTAAAACCTGCATTTTTAAGTTCTTTAACAGCATCATTTGCGGCACTTATTTCTCCAAAATAACCTTTTACTGTCATTTTTATTCCTCCAGTATGAATTATAGTATATATATACTTTTCCACAAATTTATTTTATTATTATAGTTATAATTTTCAACAATAACCAAAAGAGAGTTATTAATATACAGAGTATATTATATTATTAATTTGTGCAAAATACTCTAGAGGTGATAAATATGAAAAAAATTGGTGTGGAAAAAGGATTAAATAATATAGCAGGTTACCTAATTAAGGAAGGTTATTCTGTAGAAGCACTAAGTGAATCAATAGATAACAATATATCAAAATTAAGTGGCCTTGATGCTATTGTAACAGCAGGATACAATACGGATATGCTAGGGATTAGCGACACAGAAACTAAAGCACCGGTAATAAATGCTAAAGGATTAACTCCACAAGAAGTAAAAGATAGACTTGAACAACAACTCCGTTAGATTTTTTATAAATCAGCCTGTATAGTATTTAATATTTATGCTATACAGGCTATTTGTTAGGAGGTTCTAAATTATAATCATACATATTATAATTGTTTAGCAACACTTTAATAGGGTAATTTAAAAATGATAAAAAAAATAACGGGAGGTATTAAATATGAGCGAATATCATGAACCAGTCGGGAAGTTAGACGAAAAAACTTTAAACATATCAAGGGCTATAAATAGTCTGAAGGAAGAGATAGAGGCTGTTGATTGGTACAATCAAAGAGTTGATGCTTCAAGGGACACGGAACTGAAGGCTATAATGGCACATAACAGAGATGAAGAGATAGAACATGCTTGTATGCTTTTAGAATGGTTAAGAAGGAACATGGATAAATGGGATGAAGAGCTTAGAGCCTACTTATTTACAGAAGGACCTATATCACATTTAGAGGAGCAAATTAAATCAGTGTTTGAGGATGAATCAAATCTAAATATCGGAGATTTAAAATAGGAGGGATAATATATGTTATATAGAGAATTAGCACCTATATCTAATGAAGCTTGGAATGAAATAGATAAAAGGGCAAAAGAAGTTCTAAAATCCTACTTGTCTGCTAGAAAAGTGGTGAAGGTAAATGGGCCAAAGGGCCTTGATTACAACGTAATTACAGAAGGTAGATTAACTAATATTCAAGACTCGGAAGGTGTTTATTACGGCAATTATGAGGTTTTACCCTTAACAGAGGTAAGAGTAGAATTTGAAATGCATAGATGGGAATTAGATAATATCGCACGAGGAGCTAAAGATATTAACTATGAACCACTGGAGAAAGCAATGAAAAGCATTGCATTATTTGAAGAAAATGCAATATATAATGGGTTAAAAAGTGCTTCAATAAATGGAATAAATGATTCAGTTGAATTGCAGGAAATACCATTTGGAAAAGATCCTACAGCTATAATGGAAGCAATAACTAAGGGGTTAATTGAACTAAAAAAATCCTATGTAGAAAGACCTTTTACTTTAGTTGTAAATGAAGAAGCATATAAAAGAATTATAGCTAAAGAAACAGCATATCCATTAGATGAGAGAATCGAAAAATTAATTGGTGGCAAAATTGTATTTAGCCATGTAGTAGATGGTGCATATTTATTACCATATAATCATGATGACCTAGAACTTACTATTGGTAGAGACTTTACAATAGGATATCAAACTCACACTAGTGAAATGGTAAGATTATTTGCTACAGAGTCTTTTACTTTTAGAGTGTTAGACCCATCTATAATAGTTAAATATACATTGAAATAAGGTTTTCCAATATAAAAGAATCTGTCTCAAAATAATTATTTTGAGACAGATTCTTTTTTTCAATACTTATTTTTTTATTACGATATTTTAATTAAATGAAGAATACCTTTCTTATAGCATAAAATTAGTATAAAATATAATTAATTATATTAATTGAGGGGGAGAATATATATGTCAAGACGGCTAATATCTTTAATATTATCATTTATCTTAATTTTAGGTATACCATTTAATGCATTAAGTGAAAAGAGTTCTAAAATCCGAATAATATTAAATGAAGAAGTAATTGAATTAGAGAACAATGCCTTTTTAAATCAAGATGGAAAGCTTATGTATCCATTACGTGACATTGCTGAGAAGTTGGGACATTCTATAACTTGGAATGGTAATCAAAACATCACTCTTTCTAATGGAAACAGTAATATTCAGCTCAATATAGGAAAATCTATTATTGTACTTAATCAAAAAGAGATTGATTTGAAGACGAATATAATAGCCGTAGACGGTAAAACTTTTGTTCCACTATCATTTTTGAGCGATGCATTGGATTTAGTTGTGGGATGGGATGCAAAAACACAGAGTTTAAGAATAAATCAGATAAAAAAGAATAATGAAGATTATTTTCAATCCTATGTTGGAGTCAATAATGAATTAAATAATTATATGGAACTATTGCATAAATATGAAAACTTTAATGGAAGCATACTTATAGCTAAGAAAGGAAATATAATTTTAGATAAAGGCTATGGATTTGCAGATATAGATCAAAATATTAAAAATAAGACTCAGACAAGATTTGCAATTGGTTCTGTTACAAAGCAGTTTACAGCTATGGCAATTATGCAGCTTGATGAAAAGCAAATGTTAAATATAGAAGATAAAATATCGAAATACTTACCAGATTTTCCAAATGGGGATGGGATAACAATACATAATTTATTGACCCATACATCTGGATTAGTCAACTACACAGAGTTGCCAGAATTTTATGTTTTGGAGTCAGAAGATCCTAAGGTAGAGGATGTGCTTAACCTTATTAAGGATAAGTCATTAGAGTTTGAGCCAGGGACTCAATTTAAATACTGCAATACAGGATATGCATTATTAAGTGAGATAATAGAAAAGGTAAGCGGAGTGACATTTGAAGAGTATTTACATGAAAATATATTTAGACCATTGAATATGAAGGATACTGGAATATGTTACGGAAAAAATAAAGAAATTCATCATGCCACTGCATATTCAGGACATCTGGATTTGATTCCTGTAGATGATGAAATTTTATTGAGTCAAGCTTATGGTGCAGGAAATATGTATTCCACAGTTGAAGACTTATATAGATGGGATAGGGCATTAGATACAGAACAACTTGTAAAAAAAGAAGGTCTAGATAGGATATTTAAAGGATATATAGATATGCAAGGTATGGGAGATTATGGATATGGATGGCTTATCAGAGATACGGAACTTGGAAAAGAAATTTTTCATACTGGGGGAACCCTTGGATTTTCAGCTAATATAGCAAGATATATAGATGAAGACTTGACAGTTATTGTACTGACAAATAAAAGTGGTTATGATACCATGAGTTTGGCATATACATTAGCTTCTATTACGCTAGGTAAGGGATATACTACACCAGAACCTATTAAAGAAATAGAAATAAAGGATAAGACTTTATATGATAACTATGTAGGAGAATATGTAATATTCCCGGGATTTACTATAACCATTACAGCAGAAGAAGCAAAGATATATGCTATGGTTACAGGACAAGATAAATATGAAATATTCCCTGAATCAGAGGAAAGCTATTTTTATAAAATAGTAAAAGCCAAGATTACCTTTGTAAAAGGTGAGGACGGAAAAGTAACTAGTCTAATATTAGATCAAAATGGACAGAATCTAACTGGAATTAAGATGAAATAAATATAAATAAATATAAATAAATTTCTAAAACCCACCTCTGATATTTCAAAGGTGGGTTTTAAATTGATGTTAGTTAGTCATTTTATTATTATAAGCGCTTTCCCATCCAGATGTCTGGTTTTCCTATGCCGTTAGCATCAGGTACAACCCCAATGATTTTATAGCCGACTTTCATATAGAAGCCAGTTTGGTGAGTGCCAGGATTAAAGTTTTCAATACGCATAGGTAAATTGTCGTATAGGTCAACATTGGCAAAGGAAGTTTCTCCATCATTAACTTCGTCATCTGCACCTAGTTGCATTGTTATTCCTCCACGACTGCGTGCTGCATCTTCTAAAGCTTTAACAATTGCAGCTCCAACACCATTCCTTCGCATATTTTCTTTAACCGCCAATGGATGAAGTTCAAAAACATTACCATTGTATTGGGGAAGTATTCCACCCCAGCCTATAATCTCATTATCCTCTACAGCAGCAAGTAAAACGTTTTCAGGGATCAATCTTTCTTTAATCTCATCAATTGCATCATCAAGGGTTGGCCATCCGATGGGGAGACTATCAGTAAGAATTTGTGCAGCCTGAAGAATTAAATCCTCTTTAATTTCATTCATATTTATAATTTTCAAAATAACACCTCCAAATATTATAGAAAAAACTTGAAACTATAAATCTTAAGAGGAGGTGCTCGTAACCTTTGTAATAAAGGATATTAACAAGGGAGTCTAATATATCTCATAAGGTTCACCTTCTTTTTTAAATAATAAACAGAATTTTCCTTATATTTTTTATTATAACAGAGAAGTAAAACCTATAGCGATAAAGTTATCAATTATATTTAAGCTTATATATAATTAATCCACTATATGTTTTCCATATAGTGAATTAATCTATTACTATAGAATATGCTTAATTATTTGTTATCTATACATTAAATCTAAATAATACTACATCTCCATCTTTCATTATATAATCTTTTCCTTCAATTCTCACAAGTCCTTTTTCTCTAGCAGAAGCTAAATTACCCCCATGAGCCATAATATCATCAAATGATATTACCTCTGCTCTGATAAATCCTCTTTCCATATCTGAGTGAATTTTGCCAGCCGCTTGAGGAGCCAATGTACCTTTCTTTATGGTCCAAGCTCTTGTTTCCATAGGTCCTGCTGTTAAGAAACTCATAAGTCCTAGTAAGCTATAAGATGCTTGTATCAATTTATCAAGACCAGATTTATCAACACCTAAGTCTTTCAAGAATTCTACTTTTTCTTCGTCATCTAGTAATGAAATTTCTGCCTCTATCTGTGCACTTACTACGACTACTTCTGCATTTTCTGTAGAAGCAAATTCTTTTACTTTAGCTACATAAGGATTTGAGCTTCCACCATCAGCTAAGTCATTCTCTGAAACATTTGCTGCATAGATAACAGGCTTTGAACTTAGAAGATTAAAAGATTTCACGATTTCATTTTCTTCAGGTGATAAGTCCAATGTTCTCACGGATTTTCCTTCTTCTAAGGCTTTAATTGTTCTTTGAATGAGTTCGATTTCTGTAGAAAGACTCTTATCTCCTTTAGCTGCTTTTTTGGATCTTTCCAACCTTCTTTCCAATTGCTCCATGTCAGAGAACATTAGCTCTAGATTTATAGTTTCGATATCTCTTAGGGGATCAATGTTTCCTTCTACATGGACTACATCCACGTTTTCAAAACATCTAACTACATGCACTATAGCCTCTACCTCACGAATATGAGATAAAAACTTATTTCCAAGACCTTCTCCATTACTTGCTCCCTTTACAAGTCCAGCTATATCATAAAATTCAATAGCAGTTGGAAGAATTCTCTTTGATGAGTAGATTTCTGCTAGTTTTTCTAGTCTCTCATCTGGTACTGCAACTACACCTACATTTGGCTCTATAGTGCAAAAAGGATAGTTAGCAGATTCCGCACCAGCTTGAGTTATTGCATTAAAAAGTGTACTTTTCCCTACATTTGGTAGGCCTACAATTCCAAGTTTCATTTTCTATGTCCTTTCTATGATAAAAATATTACATTAAACTTTAACTAAATTAAAAAAATACCACACAAAAAGAAATTATACAGTATATAAGCTATAAGTGCAATGACAACATTATGGTAGATGACTGTTAAGAAATTTGTGGACTATTTTTTATATATAAAATTTAGATATAATATTGCATCTTACAATTATTTAACATATAATAAAATTAAAAAACCGACTAGTCGGTTTGTGGGAGGTAATATGTCAAAAACAAGCAACGAAGGGGTAGAAACTAAAAAGGAAAAGATAATTAAACATGCATTTGATCTGTTTGCAGAAAAAGGTTATTCTGAAACATCTGTAGATGATATTGTCAGAGCATCAGGTATAAGTAAAGGGGGGATATATTATTATTTTAAAAGTAAGGAAGACATATTTTTAGAGATTGCAGAAGAACGATTAAGACAGAGAAAGAATCTTATGGATAATAATCAGGATGTGAAATCAAGTAAAGAGAAAATTATTAGTTATATAAATTGGACTTTAGCAGGTTTTTTTGATGAAAATATTCAAAAGATGTCTCGCTTTACTTTTGAATTTTGGTCTGTACTTTCTAGAAATCCAAATATGGCAGACAAAGCTAAAGAAAGGTATAAGATGTTTTACACTATTTTAGCAGAGATTCTACAGCAAGGAATTAATAATGGGGAATTTAAAGAAGATATAGATATAGAATCTATGGTCTATATTATTTTATCCTCAATGGATGGTATCGGATTTGTGAATTCTGTAATGGGGATTAGTATGACTCATGATATAGTTAAAAATTATATAGATATGATATTGAAAAAAATCGAAAAAGGAGATTAAGATGATCATATACGACTATTGTAGTAATATTGAATTTGAAAAAGTGTACAATGCCTTTAGAATCGGTTTTTCAGATTATATAATAAAACTTGAGATCTCTAAGGAGGATTTTATGAAGCGTTTCTTTGGACCAGAAGGAAATCAATTAGAACATTCATTTATAGCATTAGATGAAGGAAATCCAATAGGATTAATTTTAGGAGGTGTTAAAGATTATGAAGGAATCAGAACTATTCGCTGCGGAGCCCTTTGTGTTCATCCTGACTACCGTGGAAAAGAAGTTAGTAAAAATCTATTTCAGCTGCATAGGCGGGCTGCAGTAGACAATAAATGTAAACAGCTGTTTTTAGAAGTTATAGTAGGGAATGATAGAGCTATCAAATTTTATAGTAAATTGGGTTATGAAAAAGTCTATGATATAAAATATTATTCTATTAAAGATATTGATAAACTACAGGGAGAAGCAGATGAAGCTATAGATATAGAGGAAGTAACCTTCGATACTATTTTGAACTTATCAGAAGAGATAAAGGATATTCATATTAATTGGCAAAATGATTTTGACTATATGAAAAAACTTGAAGGATTGAATTATTATGGAGTTTATGAGGAAAACAAATTAATAGGAGCTATGAGTATAAGTAAAAATGGAAAAGTTTTTTTCATTTGGGTTAATCCACAGTATCGCCAAAAAGGAATAGGAAGAAGTCTTATTCTAAAAGCAACTAATGATCTAAATCTAAATAGTGTGAGTATAAGTTTCCCTAATAATGCTAGTATAGAAGGTTTTATAAAACATATGAATTTCAAAAAAGATAGTATATCACAATATGAAATGTATTTAACTATTTAATAAAATGAAAGCGGGGTATATGGATGAAGGCAATTAGAAAATTATCAAGTGAAGGAGAGTTTATTGCTTTTGCAGATATAGTAGGGAATGCTTATCCGGGATTTAATATAGAGACAGAGGAACAGAAGAAAAAATTTGTTGAGAATTCCATGAAAGTACAGGAAGAAAATCCTTTCGTTACATTTTATGGAGTATTTGAAGAGGATAACCTTCTTGGTGGTATGAGATATCATGATTTTAAAATGAATCTGCTGTCAACAAAGATTAAAGTCGGAGGAGTAGGCTTAATAGGAGTAGATTTATTGCATAAAAAGGAAAAGGTAGCTAAAGCAATAATGACTAAATTTATAGAGGATTATAGGAGCCAAGGAATATCTATGGCAATCCTTTATCCATTTAATCCCGAATTTTATAAGAAGATGGGTTTTGGGTTTGGAACCAGTATAAGTCAATATAGAGTAAAGCCTTCTAATCTTCCTAAGGGTAAGTCTAAATCAAATATAAAGCATATTAGAGGGAATGACGCCAAAAAATTATTGGATTGTTATACTAGAATCTATGAAAAAACTAATGGACTTATAGAAAAATATGAAAGGGAATTCCAATTACTATTTAACAATCAAAAGATGAAAGTAGTAGGATATAAGAAGAACAATGAGATTAAGGGATACATGGTATTCGAATTTAAACCAAGTCATGATAAAAATATTTTTGTAAATGATATTATAGTGAATCAATTGTTATTTGAAGATCAGGAATCACTTATGGAATTAATGACTTTTTTAAATAGTCAAAGTGATCAAATAAATAATGTTATTTTTAATATACAGGATGAAAACTTTAGATTTATATTAGAAGATCCTAGAAATGATTCTAGCAATATTTTAACACCAGTATATCATGAATCTAGCATGCAGGGAACGGGAATAATGTATAGAGTAATTGATTTAAAGGGAATTATAAATGAACTAAGGAATCATAATTTTAATAATGAGAGGTGCAAATTGAAGATTACTATAAGAGATAACTTTATACCAGATAATGATGGCAGTATAATAGTGGATTTCAATAATGGATTTCCTACCATTGTAGATAATAAAGAATATGATGTTGAAATAAATTTGGATATAGCAGATTTTTCTTCCTTAATTACTTGTACAGTTAATTTTAAAAGCTTATATAAATATGGAAGAGCATTGATTTCAGATGAGTCTTACTTGAAAAAAGTAAATAATATATTTGCATCGGATGAAAAACCAATTTGCATGACTATGTTTTAATGAAAAGGAGCTGATTCTATCAGCTCTTTTTCATTAAAATTGCCATTTTCTGTTGGTTGACATAATAAATGAAATTCTATAATATATCCACATAGGTTATTTTGTAATGAGGAGAGGATTTCGTGAATATGAATTCTATATATAAAAAAAAGCTGGTATTTTCAATTCTTACCTGTTTCTTGGCATTTACTTTGCTATCTACAACCCCTAAGGCTATGGCCAATATAGTTTCAAAGGAACAACTGAAGAATGTAGGTTATTATACATCTTGGTCAGCTTATTCAAATTTTACTCCAGATAAAATCGATGCAACTAAATTGACTCATATCAATTATGCTTTTGCAAATGTAAATGAAGAGTTGAAGATAACTTTAGGGGATTCATATATAGATCCTTCTAATATAAAAAAGTTAAATGAACTTAAAAAAATTAATCCAAATCTCAAAATATTGATATCCGTTGGAGGATGGTCATGGTCTGATAAGTTTTCTGATGCAGCTTTAACGGACAAGTCTAGAACTATTTTTGCAAATAGCTGTGTAGACTTCATAAAGAAATATGGATTTGATGGAATAGATATAGATTGGGAGTTTCCAGTGAGCGGAGGACCTCCAACCAATAAATATAGGAAAGAAGATAAACAAAATTTTACCCTTTTACTTAAAGCCATACGAGAAAAACTAGATATACAGTGCAAAAAAGATGGTAAACATTATTTATTAACTATTGCAGGGGGAGCAGGTTCTATGGGTATTGATAATGTTGAGCTGTGGAATATCCATAGGTACTTAGATTTTGCAAATATTATGACTTACGATATGCATGGAACATGGGATAAATATACGGATTTCAATGCTCCTTTATATGGAGGTAATTCCCCTAATTACGTTAAATCCAGTGTAGATACGGCAGTCAAATCTTGGATAAATGCTGGATTTCCTAAAGAAAAAATTGTTATGGGAATTCCTTTCTTTGGAAAGCAATATAATATGGTGAATGTATGGAATAATGGTTTGTATCAGACTTTTAATGGTGGCTTATCCCTTAGCTATGCTGATATTGTTTCCAAATATTTAAATAAGCAAGGCTTTATAAGATACTATCATTCAGAATATATGGTGCCATGGCTTTATAATGGTACAACTTTTATATCCTATGAAGATGAGGAGTCCATAGGTCATAAAGCAGAATATATTAAGTTAAATGGCTTAGGTGGAGCCATGATTTGGGAACTAAAGCAAGATCCAAATAGCATTTTGTTGGACAAGCTATATAAAAGTTTACAATAAAAAATTGATTATAAAACCTAGGTCTAGAATAAGACCTAGGTTTTCCTATGCTTGCAGTTAAATATGAAAATATGATATATTATTGGAAGTAAATAAGTTTATATCTATTATTTTAAAAAGAGAGGATGTTATTTTTGAAGAATAAAAAATATCTGCCTATAATCTCCGCAATTATATATTCTACTATATTTGGATTTTCTTTTATGTTTTCTAAGATAGGATTAGAGGTTATGACACCAATAGAACTTATTGCCTTTAGATTTTTATTAGCAGCATTAACTATGACTACACTAAAGGTATTTAAAATTATTAAGGTAGATTTAAAAGGAAAGAATATAAAAATGGTTTTATTAACATCTTTTTGTGAGCCTGTATTATATTTTTTCTTTGAATCCATGGGAATAAGCATGACTTCTTCATCAGAGGCAGGTCTTATGATATCATTGATACCTGTATTTGTAGCTATTTTTAGTATGATATTCTTACACGAGAAACTTAAATCATCCCAACTAGGATTTATAGTTTTATCTGTAGGTGGAGTTGTTTTTATCAATATGATGAAGAATAGCTTAAGTTTGTCTGGAAATTTTCTAGGAATTATATTTTTATTTTTAGCCATAATTGCATCTTCTTTTTATAACATTGGATCAAAAAAATCATCAGCAAATTTTACTCCTATTGAAATAACTTATGTAATGATGTGGGTAGGAGCTATTTCATTTAATATAATATTGATTGCTACTAATTTAATAAAAGGTACAATGGGAAGCTATTTTGCACCTCTAGCTTATAATCAGGCCATAATTCCTCTATTGTATTTAGGTATTTTATCATCAATAATTGCATTCTTTATGGTTAATTATACTATATCAAAAATTCCAGTATCCCAATCCGCAGTTTTTGCTAATCTTTGTACTATAGTATCAATTTTGGCTGGGGTATTTATATTAAAAGAAGATTTTTTCTGGTATGATTTTGTTGGAGCTCTTATGATCCTTATAGGAGTATGGGGAACTGTATATTTTGGAGAAAGAGATAATTATGAGGTTTTAATCCACACTGAATTATTAGAAGAATAACTTTTGGTATAAACTATAATAATCAATAGAATTAGATGGAGTGATAATAATGGATGAAAAAGATAATGGCATAAAAGGATCAGGATGTGAAATACTAGTCCCTTTTAATGAAAGAAGACCATTAGCTGATATAGAGAGAAGTATTATAAAGACTTATAGAAAGCATATATGGGCTAAATTTATTAAAGCAATAAAAGAATATAATCTTATACAAGATGGAGATAAAATAGCAGTGGCCATATCAGGAGGAAAGGATAGCCTTCTTATGGCGAAACTTTTTCAAGAATTATATAGGAATGGAAATAAAAATTTTGAATTAGAGTTTATAGCCATGGACCCAGGGTATCATTCAGAAATAAGAGAGCTTCTAGAGGATAATTGTAAATATTTAAATATACCAGTCCATATATATGATGCGGATATATTTGCAGTTGCAGATAAAATAGCTAAGGATTATCCTTGCTATATGTGTGCAAGGATGAGAAGAGGCTCACTATATGGTAAGGCAAAGGAGTTAGGCTGTAATAAGCTTGCCTTAGGCCATCATTTCAATGATGTTATAGAAACTACAATGTTAAATCTATTATGTGCTGGTAATTTTAAGACTATGTTACCTAAATTAAAGGCTCAAAATTTTGAGGGTCTTGAATTAATAAGACCTTTATACCTAATAGAAGAAATTTATATTCAAAGGTTTATTCAAAATGCAGGAATCTGGCCTTTAAATTGTGCTTGTATGGTTGCAGCTAAAAAAATTGGTAATAAAAGATATGAGATAAAGGATTTACTTGAAATATTAAGGAAAGATTTCGTAAATGTTGATATTAATATTTTTAGAGCAGCTGAAAATGTCAATATGGACGGAATATTAGGATGGCAAGAAGATGGAGAAAAGCATTCATTTTTAGATGAATATTAAAAAGAGTTGACAAGGGGGAATTTGAGATGAAATTGATTTCTTGGAATGTAAACGGGCTTCGTGCTTGTGTGGGAAAAGGATTCTTAGATTTTTTCAATGAAGTTAATGCAGATATATTTTGTATACAGGAGACTAAACTACAAGAGGGACAAATTGATTTGGAACTAGAGGGATATCATCAATATTGGAATTATGCAGAGAAAAAAGGATATTCAGGAACAGCAGTATTTACAAAGGTTGAGCCAATGTCTGTATCCTACGGTATAGACATAGAAGAGCATGACAATGAAGGTAGAGTTATTACTTTAGAGTATGATGAATTCTACTTAGTAAATGTCTATACTCCCAATTCTCAAAGAGAATTAGCAAGATTAGATTATAGAATGAAATGGGAAGATGAGTTTAAATCTTATCTCAAAAAATTAGAAGATAAAAAGCCTGTAATCTTATGTGGTGATTTAAATGTTGCTCACAAGGAAATAGATTTAAAAAATCCTAGTACCAATAGAAAAAATGCAGGATTTACTGATGAAGAAAGAGAAAAGATGACAGCATTAATAAAATCAGGGTTTGTTGATACCTTTAGACATTTCTATCCAGATAAAGAAGATGCTTATACTTGGTGGTCTTATATGAGACAAGCAAGAGATAGAAATGTGGGCTGGAGAATTGACTATTTTATAGTATCAGAGACTCTTTTAGACAATGTGAAGTCAGCAGCTATACATTCAGATGTAATGGGTTCTGATCATTGTCCAGTGGAATTAATTATATGAAAAAAATAATTCTAAGAATTATTAGACTTTTTATAGGATATTTTGTATGTGCCGTAGGGATGGTCATGACTATTAATGCTAATATAGGGGTTTCTCCATGGGATGTATTTCATCAGGGATTAGGAAATATATTTAATCTACCTATAGGAAGAGCAAGCATAATTGCTGGACTTATAATAACTATAATAGATATATTCTTAGGACAAAATATAGGCTGGGGAACTATATTTAATATGATAGTTATTGGTATTTTCGTTGACTTTCTAATGTTCAATAAATTAATCCCTATTTTTAATTCTTTTTTTCCAAGTTTACTGATGATGCTTTTGGGGATGTTAGTTCTAGGATATGGATGCTATATTTATATTGGAGCAGGTTTTGGAGCGGGACCTAGGGATGGACTTATGGTTGCACTGACTAAGAAGACAAAGAGGTCTGTAAGATTTGTGAAAAATTCTGTGGAAATTTTAGCTACAGTAGTAGGGTATTTATTAGGTGGTTCAGTTGGTATAGGAACTGCTATAATGTCTATAGCTGGAGGATATTTTTTCCAATTTGCTTTCAAAACTGTTAATTTTGATGTATCTCAGGTAGAGCATAGATATATATCTGATGATATAAGGTTTATAAAGGAAAGATTAATAAGTGTTAAAGAGGATAAAGCCTAGACTTTATCCTCTTTATTATATTAATTAGTTTTTAATTCTTGTACTCCTGAAATTGAGTAAGTTCCTTCTGGGCTAAATGTATCTTTAGCTTCTTGAGTAGTGAAGTATACATTACCTTCAACCTTTGTATTTATTAATCTAACTCCAGGTGCTGAAATATAAAGGTCACCTTTGATAGTTCCGTTTTGTATTCTAGCTTTAGGAGTTTTGATAATTAATTTTGGTGTTGTTAAAGTAAATTCACCAGTTACATTTTTCTTATCATCTTGAGTGTAAAGAGCTATTTTACGATCAAAAGCATGTGTACCATCAGTAGCAAATTTACCATTTCTAAATTCACCTTCTAAAGCAAGCTCTTTATCAGTAGTGATATCAGATTCAAGACAAATAATCCATTTTCCATGTTTGGATATTGCTTTTTCAAAATTAGCTTCATCAGTTACCACAGAAGCTGATGCAATGGCATCTACCTCTACTAATTCTTGTTCTCCAGTAATTTCACTATTTGCATTATTGAAAGTAGACTTTGCACTTTCTGTAGTGAAATAAATACTTCCATTTACCTTAGTATTTTCTAACTTAAAGTTATCTGAGGAAACATAAAGGTTCCCGTTGAATGTGCCGTTAAGCATTCTAGGCATTGGACTTTTAATAAATAATCTTGGTGCTGTTAATGTAAAATTATGAGTAAAAACCTTAGTTTTATCTTCTAAAGTCTTTTGGCTATAAAGACCGATTTTACGGTCTGCTGTGTCGTTATTTTTAAACTCACCCTCCATAGTAAGGTCTTTATTGAAAGTTAAATCCTTTAATAAAGCGGCAATCCATGAACCATCTTTAGATATTGCTTTTTCAAAATCAGCTTCATCTCTTACTATTGAAGCAGTAGAAGTTGCATCAACATTAATTAATTCTCTTTTTCCTTTTATAGTACTCTTTTCATCGATATTGAAAGTTTCCTTAGCTTCATTATTTAAGAAATATATATTACCTTCAACTGTAGCATCTACTATTCTAAAGTTTGGTACCTCAACATATATATCACCTTTGAAAGTTCCGCCTTGGATTCTGGCATTAGGACTCTTGATAGTTAATTTTGGAGCTGTTATAGTAAATCTTTCAAGTACAACTTTGTTATCATCTTGAGTATAAGGAGCTATCTTACGTTGAATAGCATCTGTACCATCTGCATTTTTCTTGCCATTTTTAAATTCACCTTCTAGAACAAGTTCTTTGTCAAAAGTAAGGTCATTTAAAGTACAAATAATCCATTTTCCATCCTTAGATATTGCCTTTTCAAAATCGGCTGCATTATCTACTATAGAAGCTGATGTTACAGCATCTACTTTTTCTTCAGCTTCTTCTTCAACAGGCTTAGTTACTGTCTCTGTTTTTTCTGATTTAGGTTCAGTCGTTTCAGTTGGTTTTTCTGTCTCAGCTGGTACTACTGGTGTAGCAGGTTCAGCTGGTTTAACTACTTCAGCTACTACTGGAGTTAATTTTGCAAGAGTCTTTGGACCAACGATTCCGTCAACTCTAAGACTATTTTTACCTTGATAGTCTTTAACTGCTACTAAAGTTCTTTCTCCAAATATTCCGTCTGTTTTAAGTACATACCCATTGCTGTTAAGTAAAGTTTGTAGTAGCGTAACATCTCCACCTACAGAGCCTAATGCTAATAAACGAGTTATCGTTGATGATGTAGCAGTAGCTTGTGTTGTAACTGTAGTTGTTTTTGCTGGTGTTGTTGGCTTTTCTGCTGGTGTAGCTGGTTTTGCTGGCGCTGGTGCTGATGTAGTAGCCGCCGCTACAGCGTCAACTGCAACTAATTTTGTCGCTGAGTCTGCGTGGGAAACTAAGCTTGTAGAAGATAAAAGCAAAGCTGCGCAACTCACTGATGCGATTAATCTTTTGTTCATAAAAACACCTCCGTCATATTTTGGACAATATGGCTGTCCATACCATTATAGTATATATTTTTTCATAATACCTGGCAATAGTTATATGACATTTCACAAACAAAAGAATTACATTAAAGTGATATTATTTGATTTTTTCTATTTAATTCTATTATTGTGCACATATTTCCCTTAATTTTGTGGATAAAATCTGTTGTTGTGCTAAACTTATCCCCAAAATGCATTGGTATAAAATAATTTGGATTTACTTCTTTAATGAAATATTCTCCTCCTAAATCAAAGGCAGTTTCTAATCTAGGGTCTACAGGGAAAAAGGCTAAGTCAATATGGAAATCTTTAATCTTAGATATCTCTTCTTTGAAAGACCTTTCCATACTTAGTTTCTCCTCTTCAGTATCATCTTCCCAATACCACCAGTTTAAGTCACCTGCATGAAATATATTTATATTATCTACATTGACCAGGAAGGACACCCCCATATCTGTAGAGCCAAAAGTCTTTATTTTAATATCATCTAATTCTAGCTCCTCATAGGGTCTCATACTATGAATTTTTTCATCTTCAATATCTATATCTGAGCTTAGAACATAATTTATATTTTTATTTGTATTTCTCCATTTAAATATAGCAGGGTTAAAATGGTCTATATGAGAATGAGTTGCGAAGACTATAGTCTTTTTATCTTTTAGAGAAATGTCTCCTTTATAATAATCAAATACTAAATAAAAATTTTTTGTTTCCACAGTAAAACCACTATGGAATATGTGCTCAACAGTTATATTTAATTTATCCATATTATCACTCCTAACTAGAGATCTCTATATAAAATGATACCCCTTCTTTTTCATTTATAGCAAAGATATTAGAACTATGTGCGTTAATTATTTTATATGCTATGGCTAGACCTAATCCAAATTCGCCCTTATAACCTTTATTAAATTTATTAAACATGGTATTTAAAAGATTTTCTTCAATATGTGGACCATCATTCCATATTCTTAAGAGAGTTTTATTATCAGTTTTCTTCAAAGAAATAAGAATTTGACTATTTGCATACCGTATTTGATTATCTAATAGATTTTCAATTGCAATTTTCCATTGCTCTAAGTCACCTTCTATAGATATAGGAATAAGGTCTAGATTCCAATTAATATTTGTTCTATGCCAAGAAAATCTCTCTATTATTTCTTTAATTAAGGAATCAAGAGAAAAATTAACTTTATCTATTTCATGATTAGATAAATAATCTAACTTAGTTAGGTATAGTAAATTTTTAATCTTTTTTTCAAGTCTTTTAGCTTCATTATCTATCACATCTATAGAATCATCTAAAGTACCTTTTGGATATATACCGTCTTTAATAGCTTGAGTAAAGCTTTGAATGACCATTACTGGAGTTTTTAGCTCATGGGATACATGTTGTAGGAAAGACTGTTCAGCTTCATCTTGGCGTATAAGCTGTTTTCTAAGATGTTCAATAGAATAACCTAATTTTCCTATTTCATCTCTTCTATTTAGCTCAATAGGTTCATTCCATTCATTATTAGCTAATTTTTCTACTTTCTTTTCTAAATTTACTAATGGTTTAGATAAATACCTAGATAGTAGTATGGCTGGAATCCAGCTGAATAGAAATACCAAGCCCATGAGGTTAATAAGCCTTTTAAATAGAGTTTGAACTAGGTCTTCTCTATAAGAATCACCCATATAGGATACGAGAAAAGCATCTTGGTTTAGTACTTTACATTTTGAAATAATATAAAATACTTTTTTTCCATTTATATCGCCACTATATTCTTGACTAATGTTTCTTTGAACAATAGCTTGCTCCTGAGCTTTTTTTAAAAAGTCTTCAGAAATTGAAAAGCTTGCTATTGGTCTGTTGTCATCATATATTATAAAATGCTTTACAGTTCGAATGTTTTCTAATACTTGCTCTTCACCAAAGAAGTCTGGCCCAATATAGTCTCTATATACATTACTATCAAATTGATTAAATACTAAATCTTGAGCGGCATGAATAGAGGCATAGACCTCCCTTGTGAAAAAACTCCTTAGAGTAGAAGGAAGTATAAATGCCAACAGTATAGAGATAGATAGGGTAATAATGGCGATAACAATCCAAATTTGAACAGATAAAGGATAATTCTTCATGATTTATTCACCCTATAACCATAACCATAGACAGTTTCCACATCAAGGTCTGGCATTTTTTTTCTAAGTCTTCTAACTAAATCATCTACAACCCTATCGGAGCCAAAATAATCGTTTCCCCATACATGGTTTAATATTTGTTCTCTAGACAATGCTATGCTAGGATTTTTAGCAAAGTATATTAATAAATCATATTCTTTAGATGTAAGATCAATTATTTTTTCTCCAAGCTTAACCACCCTACTGTTATCATTTATAGCATATGGGGACAGGTTGCTTATAGTAGAAGCATTGGTATTAAATCTATCTAGAAGATTTCTAGCACGAATTACCAATTCCCTTGGTAAAAATGGTTTAGGCAGATAATCATCACTACCTAGTTCAAGTCCTACTACCCTATCAATATCAGCATCCCTAGCAGAAATAAATATAACTGGGATACTAGGTGTAGCTGATTTGATTTCTTTAATTAATTGATATCCATCAATATCAGGTAACATAATATCTAAAATCCATAAATCAGGCGGAGTTGAGATAGATCTTTCTGCATCAAGACCATTTAAAAATGAAACCACATTCCAGCCTTCTTTTTTTAGATAAGATGTAAGTACTAAATTCAAGTTTTCATCATCTTCTACTAAATATATTCTATAGGACATATAAATCACCCCATTATATAATTCCATTTATTTAAGGATATTATATCAAATATACAAAAAGAAAAACCAAATCCCACAACAAAAACATAATTTCACCATATTATTTTCATACTCTTAGATTAGAATTGAGATAATAAAAATAAAATGCACAATGCACGATACACAATGCACAATTAAAAGAATTAAAAGATTAAAAGAAACAACGTTGTTCTTGGGATTTTTTATTGTGGCGAAGATTTGAGCTTTCAATTGTGAATTTAAGTAGGGAACCAAAATCATGGTTTTTGATTTTGTGTTCATCACTTAGCTACTGATATTTGCCCCGCAGGGTATAATTCAGTAGTCCTTTAGGGTTTGTTCATCTAGTGAATTGCGAACTGTAAATTGATAAAATGGGAGGAAGTATTATGGATGAAAATAGAGATTATGGAATAGAAGAAAATGAAATCGATGAGAATCTAGAAAAGACAGAGAAGATCATAGGAGAGACAGAGGAGTTTGAGGAAGTCATAGGAAGTAAAGAAAACTATAAAATACCAGAAGATATTCATATATATAGGAGCTGTGGAGAAAAAAAGGAGCCAAAGAAGAAATCCTTTAGAGGTAGTTTAATATCCTATATAGCAATAGCATTAGCTGCTTCACTTGTGGGAGGCTTATCTTCCATATATATAGCACCAAGTCTATATGGCAGGGTATTACCTAATCCAAATAACACCGCATATACAGCAGCACCGATAAATATTACAACTAGTGATGATATAAATACAGTATCAGCTGTAGCTAAGAAGGCTATGAGTTCAGTAGTAGGTATAACTTCTGTAGAGTTACAACAGTATTTCTTCTCTCAACAAGAAGTAGAAGGTGTAGGCTCTGGAGTTATAATAGACAGTAATGGATATATTCTTACAAATTCCCATGTGGTAGCAGATGGAAATGCCAAGGAAGTTAATGTGTTATTTGAAAATGGTGATAAAAAATCAGGAACAGTACTTTGGAATGATAGTACATTGGATTTAGCTATAGTTAAAGTAGAGGCTACCGGGCTTCCAGTAGCTACTTTAGGAGATTCAGATAAACTAGAAGTTGGTGAGATAGCCGTAGCCATTGGAAATCCATTAGGATTAGAATTTCAAAGATCAGTTACCTCAGGTATAATCTCTGGACTTCATAGATCTATCCAAGTAAGTACAAATAACGTGATAGAAGATTTAATACAGACAGATGCATCCATTAACCCAGGAAACAGTGGTGGACCACTTTTAAATAGTAAAGGTGAGGTAATAGGTATCAATACAGCCAAGATAAAAACAGCAGAGGGATTAGGATTTTCTATTCCTATAAATGAAGCAAAGGCAATAGTGGAAGAAGTAGTTAAAAATGGATCATATAAGACTGTATTTATGGGAATATCAGGAGTTTCCGTTGAGGATTATCAAGCTAGACTTGGAGTTAAATTGACAACAGATAAAGGAGTAATATTAATTCAAATCTCAGAAAATACTCCTGCATCTAGAGCTGGCCTATTAAATGGAGATATTATTACAAAAATAGATAATACAGAAATAGACAATATGAGTAAACTTAAAAAAGTATTATATAAATACAAACAAGGAGATAAAGCAACATTAACAATTATAAGGAATAATACTGAAGAAAAGATTGATATAGAGTTTACAGATATAAGATAAACTGTAAATAAGATAACCTATGAGTAGTCCCCCTTCTCATAGGTTATTTTTTTATTTTTTGAAAATATTTTCACAAATTTGATTAAATAAGAAAAGTTTTTACATTGGTTTGACATATATGAGAGTGATAAGATTTAGATAAACAACAAACTAAGGAGGAATAAATATGGACTATTTACAAATTGCAAATAGCTTTCCAATGTGGTTGGCAGCAGGACTTGCAATAACCTTGGCATTATTTCAAGCAATTATCTTTGCTAAAAAATCTTATAATACAGGAAAAGAAATAGGACTTACAGAAGGACAAATGAAAAGTGCAATGAAAAGTAGTTTTATTACATCAATAGGGCCTTCAATAGTAATTTTAACAGGTCTTTTATCATTATTAGTAACAGTAGGTGGCCCTATGGCATGGATGAGATTATCTTTTATAGGCTCTGTCATGTTTGAGATGATGGCAGCAGGATTCGGAGCAGAGGCAGTAGGAGTTAAGATGGGAATAGACCCAATGACTAATATAGCATTTGCAAATGCAGTTTGGACTATGATACTTGGTTCTATTGGTTGGATAGTATTTGCTACATTGACAGCAGACAAAATGGAGAAAGTACAAGTTAAGTTTTCAAAAGGTGACAAAGGATTATTAGGTATTATATCAGTAGCAGCTATGTTAGGATCCTTTGGTTCACTAGTATCAGGACATCTAGTAGCAATGAATAAAAATACCATTGCAGCATTAGTAGGTGGAACTATAATGTTGATACTATTTCCAATAGCAGATAAAAAGAATATTAAATGGCTAAAGGAATGGGCTTTAACCTTAGCATTATTTGGTGGAATGTTAATAGCAGCATTAGTATAAGTAGAGATAATAGAGGAGGCTATTACAATGGAAAAAAATAATCACTATGATGGAGTGTATTTACCATATATAATCAAGTGGGGAAAGATAACTGGTTGGCTAGGCATATTATTATCATTTGGACCAGCATTAGTCCTTGCAGTAATATATAAGCTTCTTCCCCCTGTAAGTGCAATAATTACAGCATTTATAGCTATAGCATCAGCAGCAGGTATAAACTGGGTAGTTGAACCAATATCATATTTTCCGATAGTTGGAGTGCCGGGAACATATATGGCATTTATAACTGGAAATATTTCAAATCTTAGAATTCCAGCTGCAGCAGTATCCCAGAATGTAGCAGGGGTAGAACCTGGTACAAAAGAAGGAACTATTATAGCAACATTAGGTATGGCTATATCAGTTATCGTAAATATCGTAATATTAGCTTTAGGAGTATTTGCTGGTGCTGCAATATTAGAGTTACTACCAGAAAGTGTAGTTGTTTCATTTAACTATTTATTACCTGCATTATTTGGAGCAATATTTGTTCAATTTGCTCTTAAAAAATTAAAACTAGCACCAATCGCATTAGGGATAGCACTAGCACTAACCTTTGCATTAAAAGGAGGAGTATTTAGTTTCTTGCCAGGTAATCCAACATATATAGTCACATTAGGAGCAGTATTTGGAACTATCGGTATAGGTACAGCTCTATATAAGAAAAAACTTATATAAAAGTAGTTAGGGAGGGTTTAGATTGAATAAATCAGATGTATTAGAATATTTAAAGGGTGTAAGTGAAGAAGTAAAAGAATTGAGCTTAAAGGTATGGAATAATCCAGAGACTTCAGGAAATGAAAAAGAATCATCTAATTCATTTAAAGAAATATTAAAATCTTATGGATTTGAAATAAAGGAAGTAAAGGGAATGGAGAATGCTTTTATTGGTGAATATGGCAGTGGTTCTCCTGTAATAGCAGTATTAGGCGAGTATGATGCATTACCAGGACTATCTCAGTCCTTAGATACAAAATTTAGTCCAGTAGAGGTAAATGGTCCTGGTCATGGTTGTGGACATAATCTATTAGGTAGTGCAGCCCTAGGGTCTGTACTGGCAATTAAAAAGTATCTAGAGGAAACTAAGATAAATGGTACAATAAGATTTTATGGCTGTCCTGAAGAAGAGACTTTAATAGGTAAGGTAAAGATGATTAAAGCTGGAGCTTTTGATGGATGTGATTTGGCCCTTAGCTGGCATCCAATGAATGCAAACACAGCAATAGAAAGAGGATTTTTATCCAATAACTCAATCAAATTTAAGTTTCATGGGATATCTGCTCATGCAGCTCAATCACCAGAATCTGGTAGATCTGCTTTAGATGCTGTAGAGTTAATGAATGTAGGTGCCAACTATCTAAGAGAGCATGTTATAGATTCAGCTAGAATTCATTATACCATAACCAACGCAGGTGGAGCACCAAATATTGTTCCAAAGGAAGCAGAATCTTGGTATTTTGTCAGAGCACCTTATAGAAAAGATGTGGAAGAAATAACAGAAAGATTATTTAAAATCGCAAAGGGTGCAGCAATGATGACGGAAACAACAGTTGAATATGAGGTATTAGGTGGATGTTATGAGATGTTACCCAATAAAGTGTTATTTGATTTAACTCATAAAAATATGGTGGAAATTGGTTCACCAACATATACAGAAGAAGAACTTCGATTTGCAAAAGCTATACAAGAAACTTTAGATCCAAATATGGTAGAGGCTGAAATTAAAAAATTTATATCATCGGATAGTGATGAAAAAATATATATACATCAAGAAGTATTGGAAAAAGAAAATGTAAACTCTGTAGTAGTTTCAGGTTCCTCTGATAGTGGTGATGTATCATGGATAATGCCAATGAATTTATTCCTAACTGCTACCTGGCCACTAGGAGTACCAGCTCATTCATGGCAAGCAACTTCATCTTCTGGATCATCAATGGGTATGAAGGGTATGATATATGCAGCAGAGATTTTTTCAGGAATGATGTATGATTTATTAAACGACCCTAAATTAGTGGAGGAAGCAAATGCTGAGTTTAATAAAAGAACAGAAAAAAGAAAATATGTAAGCCCAATTGAGTAGTGATGATTTAAATTGTTCAATAATAACAATTTAAAGTTAACAATAAATTTAGTAAAAGATTCTTTGGAAATCTCTAGTAATACCATAATAAGAGATGCAAAGAATCTCTTTTTTTCATACATAAAAAAATTTGTGGTATAATATTAACATTAAATAGGAACAGGTGGTACTATGGGTTTAACTATTAGAGAAATGCTTAGAGCAGAATTTTTCAAAGATTTTAAAGTCATAGCAGGACAGGGAGGTTTAGATAAGCAAATACAAGGAATTGCAATCCTCGATGCCCCAGATGGATATAAATGGACTAAAGGTAGAGAATTTGTTATATCATCAGGTTATGTATTTCAACAACATCCAAGGCTGTTTGAAGAATATATTAATAGTGATATATTTAGGGAAATATCAGGTATGGGAATTAAGTTAGATAGATATTTAAAGACTATCCCAGATTATATAACAGATGTGTTTAATGAATATAATATACCTTTAATAAATATTCCCATGGGTCCTTCATGGATGGAAATTATGAACCAACTTAATGTACTTGTAATGAATAAAAATATTAGACAATTTAGGATAGGAAATATTAACCCAAAGAGTTTTTCTAATTTGACTTATCAATCAAGAAAGATAAATAAGATATTATCACAAATGGAAGGAGAAATGAATTTTCCTGCAATGCTCTATGATTTATCATCTGAAAAGGCTTATTATAGCTCTCCTACATTTTTAGAATTATTGGAAGATATTCAAATAGGAGATTTTTGGAATCCAACAATTGAGGTTACAAAAGAAATATTATGTGATAACCTTAAAATGATAAGATATAGGTTTTATGACGATAAATACGATAAGCCCTATAGCTGGATTACTGTACCTATTACAGTGGGAGATAAGATAAAAGCTTATTTTGTAGTAGTTGAAGCTACAGGACTTATAGATTATTTTGACCAATTTGCATTACGAATAGGTTTTTTTACTTCTTCAATCTCTATATGAACAAATATTAGTAGCACAAAGCATTGGAGACATAGGTTTTGAAAAATTTATTGCAGAAATCATATCAGGTAACTTGCTAGATGATGAAACCATAGCTAAAAGAGCTATTGATCTAGGTTTAGATATAAATTTAAATTATTATTTGATTTTGATGAAGCAAGAAAGGAAAGAGGCTCATCTAGTTAGCTACAAAAATGAACTTAAGGAAGCCGTAAGTAGCAGTATATCACACATGGAAGCTAGAATGGCTATGATAGATGACAATAGGTGTGTTTTTCTACTTCCAATAGATAATAGAATTTCTGAAAAAGAAAACTTAAAGTTAATGAAAAAATCAGCTGAGATTTTCAAAAAAAGAATTGAGTCAAAGATTGAAGATATAAATATAGTTTTTGGTATTTCGGATAATGAAAGTACAGTATATGAAATAAAAAGAAATTATATAAGATGTGAACAAACTATAAAGATTGGTCAAATATTATATCCCGATGAATATTATCTAAAGTATTCTGATTTAGGAGTTTTTGCTTGGATGGATATAAAGGAAGATGAATTAGAAATAATGTCAAAGGATATTAAAATTTTGATTGAAAATCCAGAGCATAGTGAGCTTATAGAAACTCTAAAAGTATATCTAGAGTGTAAAATGAATTATAGTCTTACGGCAAAGCAACTTTTCTTACACATAAACACAGTTAGAAAAAGAATAGAAGAAATAAATAATTTAATAAATTTTGACATGGAAGATCCTATGAATAGATTAAAACTTGAGGTTTTATTAAAATTAATTAAATAAACTATTATTGAACAGAAAAGATAGCTATTAGCTATCTTTTTTAATGAACGAATAAAGTGTAACGATACATATGGTGACACAATTAAAATATATTAAAAGTGTATTGCAATTAATATGAAAGTGTAGTATTCTGTAATCAATAATTTAAATTGAGGGGGAACGCAATGAAAAGAATAATTATTTTATTATTAATTGTAGCTTTAGCTACTCAAATTGTTGGCTGTACGGAAAAGAAAGAAGAAGTTATCAGAATGGGTTTTGTTCCTATGCAAGATGGAGATAAGCTAATAGAATCTGTAGAACCATTGACAGAAATGTTATCTAAGGAACTTGGAGTTAAAGTAGAAGGATTCACTGCCACTAATTATGTTGGGGTAGTAGAAGGATTAGGGTCAGGGCAAGTTGATTTTGGATTTATTCCTCCATTTGCCTATGTTTTAGCTAATCAAGAGAGTAATGCAGGTGTTATACTAACCGCATTAAATAAATCTGGAGAAGGAAAATATCGTTCTCAATTTCTAGTAAGAAAAGATAGTCAAATTAAAAATTTCTCCGATATAAAGGGGAGAAAAGTAGCATTCGTAGATCCGTCTTCTACATCAGGTTATCTATTTCCTGGAGCACATATAATCAAAGAGGGAATAGATATAGAAAAGGATATAGAATATGTATATGGTGGAGGGCATGATAAAGCCCTACAATTACTATTAAATGGTGATGTTGATGTAGCTACTACCTTTGTAGATGCGAGAGATAGATATAAGGAAGATTTCCCAGACGCTATGGAAAAAACAGAAGTATTAGGTTATACAGATTATATTCCAAATATATCTGTAACTGTGAGAGGTAATATGGATAAAGAGCTTCAAGAAAATATAAAAAATGCTTTATTGAATGTTGCAAAATCTGAAGAAGGTTCAAGGCTTTTGAAGGAATTATTTAATATGTATGGATTTGAAGAAGCAACAGATGATGATTACTATATTATAAGGACTACGGCAGAGTCTATGAATGTTGATTTAAAAGAGGGTAATTAGGAGTTGATCTAATGCTAAAACTAGAGAATATTACAGTTTCATATGATGGAAAGGCATTAGCAGTAGATAATATAAATCTAGAAATAGATCAGGGAGAATTTGTAGGGATAATAGGCTCATCTGGTAGCGGTAAATCTAGTATATTAAAGACTATAAACCTACTAGTTAGACCTATAAAGGGAAAGGTCTATGTAGATGATGTAGATATAATAGGGCTTAAAAATTCTCAGCTTAGAACCATAAGAAGATCCATAGGTTTTGTTTTTCAAGATTATAATTTGATTGATAGATCTTCAGTTTTAGATAATGTATTGGTAGGAAGACTTGGATATAAGTCTTCTTTTAAATCAATTTTTGGTATATTTAATGATGAAGACTATGAAAGTGCAAGTAAGGCATTAAGGCAAGTGGGGCTAGGTGAAAAGATGTTTGAAAGGGCAGATCAATTAAGTGGGGGACAAAAACAAAGGGTGTCGATTGCAAAAACTCTTTGCCAGAATCCTAAAATCATATTAGCCGATGAGCCCGTTGCAAGTCTTGACATATCAACTTCCAAAATTATAATGGAATATTTTAAAACCATTAATGAAAAGAACAACATTACAATATTAATTAACCTTCATGATGTAAATCTAGCCAAGAGATATTGTGATAGAATCATAGCTTTAAAAAAGGGAAAAATCTTATATGATGGAAAAGCAGGTGACTTAAGCGATGAACTCCTTAACAAGATATATCAATAATAAAAGAATATATAAAATTTTATATTTATTGGGAGCTATTATTATTCTAATTTTTTTAGGGAATAAGGTAGACTTTAATTTTATTAGACTGTATAAAGGTATACCAAGTATGCTTGGCCTTTTTGAAAGGATGTTAAGTCCCAATCTGTCCTATAGAACGGAGGTATTTGAAAGGTTAATTGAGACAATTCAAATTGCCATGATTTCATCCATAATGGGAGTAATATTGGCTTTGCCATTTTCTATATTTGTCTCTGATAATATTGCACCTAATAAATATCTAGCAGATATATTAAATGGATTATTCTCTTTTTTTAGAACTATTCCAAGCTTAATATGGGCAGCTTTATTAGTCAGTGTATTTAGTATAGGCAGGTTTTCAGGAATTATAGCTCTTATAATTATCGGATTTTTAATGTCTTTGAAGCTATTTCGAGAATATATTGAATCGATTAAGGAAAATCAATTGAATTCCATTAAATCTGTAGGGGCTAACTCTATACAAGTACTAAGATATTGTATTTTGCCATATATCTTTGAATTATCTATTTCGGTATTTTTTATTGTATTAGAAACTAATATTAGGTCTGCAACTATATTGGGTTTAGTTGGAGCTGGCGGAATAGGACAGATTATGTGGAGAGACTTAAATCATTTAAGATATGATAATTTAGCTACTATAATATTGATTTTGGTTTTGACCATTCTATCAATAGATTTATTAAGTTTGTTTATTAGAAAGTATTTAAAAAGTCTATCTATTAACTTTAAATTAATAGAAAATTATAAGAGGTTTCAAATATTAAAGATAATCTGTATTCCTATAATACTTATAGGATTGTTATCCTTAGCATTTAAGTCATTGGATATAAATTATGATAGATTGTTAATTGGACTAAATCAAGGGGCGAATATAATAGGAAGGATGATTAAAATAGATATATCATATCTTCCTAAGCTTATAGATGGAGTAAAAGAAAGTTTTTTCATAGCTATATTTTCTACTATAGTAGGTGCATTTTTCTCTTTAGTACTTTCTTATTTAACTGCATATAATACATCTCCCAAAAAAGAAATAGCTTTATTCTTTAAAGGAAGTGTAAATATATTAAGAACCTTTCCTCCACTTATAACTGCAATAATATTTTTTCGTGGTGTGGGACCGGGCCCATTAGCTGGAGCCATGGCTCTTAGTATTTATACAACAGGTGTACTTACAAAAATGTATAGTGAAGTATTAGAAAATGCTGAAAGAAATATTCAAGATAGTATAATTGTAACAGGGGCAACGAAATTTCATAGCTATAGATATGGACTTTTACCCCATACATTTCCAACTTTTATTAGTTTAGTATTATATAGATTAGAATCCAATATTAGAAATTCTGCTATTTTAGGTGTAATTGGAGCTGGAGGTATAGGAACCACTTTAGTAATGAATATAACATGGAGAAATTGGGAGCAGGTGGGATTTTTACTCTTAGGTATATCATTGATGATAATAGCTATTGATAGATTTAGTAATTATTTAAGGAAGAGGCTTATGTAATAGAAAATATCCTATAGAGTAAATAATAATTTATAGGATATTTGTATCGAAGAGCTAGGAAATAAGTTCAGAGAAATAACCATCATAGATTTTCAGGTTCTCTTTATTTATTGGTAGTGGCTTTATTTTGGAATATTTGATAAAGATTTTTGAGTGGCTGCTGTTTTTTCAATACCCTTCAATTAATGGCTATGGAGGATTATACCATAATTCAATATATCTATAAATTAATTTATTATAGTAGAGGGAGTCCTACAAGAATCAAGTAAAAAGATCCCTCATAAAATGAAGGATCTTTTTTCTAATAAAATTTCTCTATAAATTCTTCATAAGTCATAGTTCTATCGTTAAATCCATCAGGTTTTATTTCAATTATCCTGTTTGCAATAGTTTGAATAAATTGATGGTCATGAGAAGTAAATAGTACATTGCTCTTAAAGTCTTTTAAGCCATTATTTACGGAAGTAATAGACTCTAAGTCTAGATGGTTTGTAGGCTGGTCAAGAATTAAAACATTTGCATTATTTAGCATCATCTTAGATAGCATACATCTTACTTTTTCTCCACCAGATAATACCTTTGCTTGTTTTAATGCTTCTTCTCCAGAGAATAACATCCTGCCTAAAAATCCTCTTAGATATATTTCAGACTGTTCAACTGAGAATTGACGTAGCCAATCCACTAGGTTTAAATCCACATCATTGAAGAACTCCGAATTGTCTTTAGGGAAATATGATTTAGTAATAGTAATTCCCCATTTATAGCTGCCACTATCTGGCTCTATTTCGCCCATCAGGATTTTAAATAAAGTAGTAATACCTATTTCATCTCCAATAAAGGCAATTTTATCACCTTTATTTACTCTAAAGCTAATATTGTCTAATACTTTTACGCCATCCATTGTTTTAGATATATCTTCCACTGTTAAAATTTCATTGCCAACTTCCCTTTCCATAGTGAAGCCAACAAAAGGATATCTCCTAGTAGAAGGTATAATATCATCTAAAGTTATCTTGTCTAACAGTTTCTTACGAGAAGTGGCTTGCTTAGATTTCGAAGCATTAGCACTAAATCTGGCAACAAAGGCTTGGAGCTCTTTAATTTTATCTTCCTTCTTCTTGTTTTGATCCTTCATCATCTGAAGTGCTAATTGACTTGATTCGTACCAGAAATCATAGTTTCCTATAACCATTTTTATTTTACCAAAGTCAATATCCACCATATGAGTACATACCTCATTAAGGAAATGTCTATCATGGGATACAACTATGACTGTACCCTCAAAATCTCCCAAGAATTCTTGCAGCCATCTTACTGATTTTACATCAAGATGGTTAGTAGGCTCGTCTAGTATTAGTATGCCAGGTTTTCCAAATAAGGCCTGAGCAAGCAATACCTTAACCTTATCGTTACCAGTTAAATCGGCTACTTTTTTTTCATGGAGTTCAGTACCGATGCCTAAACCTTGTAATAAAGAAGAAGCTTCAGATTCAGCACTCCAGCCATCCATCTCAGCAAACTCTGCCTCAAGTTCAGATGCTTTGATACCATCTTCATCAGAAAAATCCTCTTTAGCATAAATTGCGTCTTTCTCTACCATTATCTCATAGAGTCTTTTATTACCCATTATTACAGTTTGAATTACTTCACAGTCATCATACTCAAAATGGTCTTGCTTGAGGACTGACATACGAACATCTTTAGCTATAGAAACATCACCAGTGTTTGGTTCAATTTCACCAGATAAGATTTTAAGGAAAGTACTTTTTCCAGCTCCATTAGCTCCAATTACACCATAACAATTACCTGGAGTAAATACCAAATTTACATCATCAAATAATTTTTGTGATCCATATCTTAAACTTACGTTATTTACACTAATCAATTTATTTCCATCCCTTACTTAAAATTTACATCATAATATTATATCATAAATTAGAAAGAAAACATAGAAAAAAGAGAAAATATTAATTTAAGACTTAGGACTTTAGAACTATGAGTCTTAGAGGAAATCCGACAAATTCTCCTTGTATTGACAACCTATATAATATACAATTAGAATATGGAAATTATTAGGGCATAGAAATAATTTTTAAATTGGACAGGGGGTAATAAAATCTATGAAAATAAGAGATAAGAAAGATTCACTGACTAAATATTTAAAAAAACTAGGAAGTAATGGTATAGGAATTATAAATAATAGGTCCATAAAGACTAAATTAATTGCAGGGTTTTTAATTATATCTATTTTTGTAGGTGTCATAGGTCTGTTAGGTACAAGTAATATGAGAAAGATTAATAAAAGTGCAGAAATGATGTATAGTTATAATTTGCAAAATATTGATGATTTACATATGCTTAAATCAACGTTGCAAAAAATAACCATAATGCTTCAATATATGGCAGGGGAAGACAGTGTGTCTCGTAAAGAAGAATATGTACAGCAAGTAAAAGATATAACAGTATCTTATAGAGAAATAATGGATAGATTTGAAAGTAGAGATATGGCTGAAGATGTTGAGTTAATATGGGAAGGCTTAAAAGGTGATGTAGAATATTATGAATCGAGACGTGAAAAAATTTTAGATAAGGTTGGAGAGAGTGCAGCTTCCATAACTGTATCAGTTAGGGCATTATCAGATTTTACAAATGAAATGTTTGAAAGAATAGATCAGCTGATTTTAATCAATCAAGATATGGCGAGAGAACAAGCCAATGATAATAACATAGCGTATAAACTCGTTTCCTTTACAATGAATATAATATTTATAGGTAGCTTTGCTGTTGCAATTGTTTTAGGGATATTTTTATCCTTTGGCATATCTGGAGCTGTCAAAAAGGGTCTAGAATTTGCCGAAGCACTAGGTAATGGAGACTTAAGATTTGAAATGATAGAGTCTAAATCTAATGATGAAATGGGTAAGCTTATGAGAGCATTAAAAGAGGCTCAAGAAAAGATAAAATCTACAATAATAAAAATATCATCAGAATCTCAAGATGTATCAGCTTCTTCTGAAGAACTTTCAGCCACAATTGAGGAAATTAGCTCAACATTTGAAACAATATCAAATAACACTTTAAATATAGTAAATGATATTCAAGAGATAAATGCTGCTACAGAGGAGTTGACAGCTACAATACAGGAAGCAAATTCTGGAGTGACTCAGCTTGCATCTAGTTCATCAGATGGAAATGCAGAATCAGCAAAAATTAAGGAAAGAGCTGAGAAAATAAAAATCCAAGGACAGGAATCAAAAAGAGTTGCAGATAATTTACTAAATGAGAAAGAACAGGCAATATTAAATGCTATAGAAGAAGGAAAAATAGTAAATGAAATTTCCATTATAGCAGAATCCATAGCATCAATTGCATCTCAGACAAATTTATTAGCTTTAAATGCAGCTATAGAAGCAGCAAGAGCAGGAGAAGCAGGTAAAGGATTTGCAGTAGTTGCAGATGAGATAAGAAAACTAGCAGAACAATCTGATGCATATGTAGCAGATATTCAAAAGGTAGTTGGAGACGTAGGATCTGCATTTACACACTTATCTATCAATGCTCAAGATATATTAGATTTTGTAGGTGGAAATGTAAGAAAGGACTATGATTTATTAATAGATACTGGAATCAATTATGAGAAAGATGCAGTATTTGTAAATAACTTATCTCAAGAAACAGCAGCAATGGCTGAAGAGTTAAATGCATCAATTGAAGAGATATCATCGGTAATACAGAATGTAGCGGGTAGTATGAATAGTGCTTCTGCTAATTCTGATGAAGTAATGATGGGAATGAAAGAAACAGTAACAGCATTAGAGCAAATAGCCGCTGCTGCAGATCATCAGGCTGCAACTGCAGAGCAACTAAATGGTTTGATACACTTATTTAAGATTAAGGAAGACTAGCAAATTTGCTAGTCTTCCTTATTTTAGCTAGTTTAGTATTTACTTACTTTTGTCTACTGAACTTCAAGGTTTTGCAAAGATTACAGAACAAATACTTAAATCGACACTATTTTCCAAACATTGACAAAAGACCTATTGAAATACAAAACTCATATGAGTATTATATATATGATACATAAATATTAAATTAACAATATAATGGAGGGGTAAAATGAAATGGATAAGAAATAGCTCCATAAGGGTAAAGTTAATTATAGGTTTTACAATTATTAATACATTATTAGTTAGTATAGGGATATTAGGGACTTTAGCTGTGAACTCAATAGGTAATAATGCATTTTTGATGTATACTGATTATTTACAAAGTATTGATGAATTACATCAAATTAGAGGCAATATGCTACATCAAGAAATAGTTCTTCAGCATTTAAAACAAGCAAGAAATAGCAGTGCAATAGAAGATTTATTAAAAACTATAACGGATTTAAGAGATAATAATGAAATAATAATGGATAAATATGAATCTAGGGAAATGTTAGCTGAAGAAGTAGAGATATGGGATAATTATAAGCAAAAAACTGAAAAATATAGAGATGAACTTGACAAATCTTTAGATCTAGTTAAAAGCAGCAGTGGAATGTCTGCAGCAAAAGCAATTGATAATCTAGAGATATATAGTACCTTAGTATTCGATGAAATTAATGCTTTAATAGCATATAATCAGAACCTGGCGGAAGTCCAAGATCAAAGTAATAGTAATATAGCTAATTCCACGAAAATATTTATGATTATCATAGTTACAATAGGATTTACAATAGCTTTTTCATTAGCATTTTTCTTGTGTAGATATATAACATCTTCAACAAGAAAGGGTCTAGGTTTTGCTGAGGCACTAGGTAATGGGGACTTAAGATTTGAGATAGAAGAGTCTAAGTCTAATGATGAACTAGGTAGACTTATCAAAGCTTTAAAGTTGGCTCAAGAAAAGATAAAATCTACAATAATAAAAATATCATCAGAATCTCAAGATGTATCAGCTTCTTCTGAAGAACTTTCAGCCACAATTGAGGAAATTAGCTCAACATTTGAAACAATATCAAATAACACTTTAAATATAGTAAATGATATTCAAGAGATAAATGCTGCTACAGAGGAGTTGACAGCTACAATACAGGAAGCAAATTCTGGAGTGACTCAGCTTGCATCTAGTTCATCAGATGGAAATGCAGAATCAGCAAAAATTAAGGAAAGAGCTGAGAAAATAAAAATCCAAGGACAGGAATCAAAAAGAGTTGCAGATAATTTACTAAATGAGAAAGAACAGGCAATATTAAATGCTATAGAAGAAGGAAAAATAGTAAATGAAATTTCCATTATAGCAGAATCCATAGCATCAATTGCATCTCAGACAAATTTATTAGCTTTAAATGCAGCTATAGAAGCAGCAAGAGCAGGAGAAGCAGGTAAAGGATTTGCAGTAGTTGCAGATGAGATAAGAAAACTAGCAGAACAATCTGATGCATATGTAGCAGATATTCAAAAGGTAGTTGGAGACGTAGGATCTGCATTTACACACTTATCTATCAATGCTCAAGATATATTAGATTTTGTAGGTGGAAATGTAAGAAAGGACTATGATTTATTAATAGATACTGGAATCAATTATGAGAAAGATGCAGTATTTGTAAATAACTTATCTCAAGAAACAGCAGCAATGGCTGAAGAGTTAAATGCATCAA